>NZ_JBFAVI010000078.1:0-29253 GCF_040679695.1 Micromonospora sp. NPDC052213 | reverse complement strand
GCCCCCGACCCGCCCCGGTCCCGCCCCGCGGTGGGGGGTGCAACCCGGGCCGCAGCTGCTCCGTGTGCCCCGCCCGCACCCTAGCCGCCGGGCGCGCCCGGAGCACTCGTCCTACCGCACGGCGTATGCCCGGATGAGGGTCTGCTCGACCTGGTTGCCGTTGGCGTCCCAGGCCTTGATGCGTACGGACACGAAACCGGTCTTCGGGTTGGTCAGCTTCACCGTGTAAGCGCCCTTGTCGGCGGTGACCGCCGCCGGTCGCCAGGTGGTGCCGTCGTCGTCGGAGACCGAGATCTGCACCCCCTGGATGGCGCCGGTCTTCGCCCCGTCCTGGGAGACGAGGTCCACGCCGAAGTGATGGCTGAGGCCACCACGAACCGTGTTCGCGGGGTCGGCACCGAAGTCGTACCGGGGCCACCACAGCGGCAGGGCCTGCTTTCCGTCGGTACGGCCGGACGTGAACGTCCACGCCGTGCTGACCGACGTCGCCAACGGTGACCAGCTGACCTGCGCGGTGTCGAGCGTGACCCGGTAGGTGGCCTCGTCCGGAGTCGTCGTGATCGGGCTGTTGGCCAGGAACCGGGCGCGCTGCGCGATCTGCTGTCCGTCACGGAAGACCTTCGCCGACGTACTGTCGCCGCGAGCCGCGAGGTAGGCGAAGTGCCCCTCACCGGAGTCACTGAACTCCTGCAGGTGCAGGGCCAGGGTGTCGCCGTCCCGGGTAGCGCTGGCGGCGCCCGGCGAGGCCGGACCACTGCCCGTACCGAGCCAGGTCTCGGTGCCCCCGTCGCCCGGGCGGTAGAACCGCGGCGAGTCGGTGTAGTTGTAGATGATGTTCGTCGGCTGCGCGAACGCCTTCTGCATCCACATGACGTCCTTCAGCGGCAGCCCGACGGCACCACCGGTGGAGTACCACTCCTGCCGGCGGGTCTGCGCCGGGAACCAGTCCACCACCTCGACGCTGACGGGGTAGTACCAGCGGTACCACGGCTGGGTGTCACCGATCAGCGTCCCCTTGGCGCCGTGGAAGGTGGTGTCGAAGATGGCGGAGTTGTCGCGGCTCACCTTGGCTACCGTGTTGGCGGAGATCTGTCCCGGCGTCGCGTGCACGATGTTGTAGACGTACGGGCTGGCGGCGATGCCGCGGAGTTTGATCACGGTCCGGCCGGCGGCGATCCGGCCGAGCAACGCCTGACCGTCGGCCTGGTTGAGGGTGTATGCGGGGATGGTGGTGCCGGTCATGCTGATAGGCCCGGGAATGATGCCTGGGAACGCGCCGGGCACGTCGTTGACGATGACGGCTGCCGCCGCGCCCGCGCTGGCTGCGGTGGCGATCTGGTCGGCGTACTTCAGTGCCCGGTCCCGGGTGATGACCGCGAGCCTGCCGGCGATGTCCGTGCGGCCGGCGACGTCCTCGGGACGTCCCGCGCCGATCGCCACCGCGACCAGATCCCGGTTTCCGTCCAGCCGAGCGGCGTTGAACACCTGCTGCAGCGGAATGCTGGCCGGCACGCCGCCGCGCCGCTCGTCGCCATCGTCGCCGGTGTCGTACGAGGCCCGGATCATCGGAGCGTATCGGCGCTCGCTGGTGATCGGTTCGAAGTACCCGATGGTGACCGGCGCGGTCGGGATCATGTAGACGTGCTTCCAGATCTGGTTCGCCTTGCCCTGGAAGTTGACGACGGCGTTGCCGTTGGTGGCCTGCCGCATGTAGCCGACCTTGTAGCCGATCGGCTCCGACTCCTCCGGGGTCTCGAACCGGACCTCCTGCCCCTGCCGGGCGTCGATGGTGATCGTCGTGTCGGCACTGATGACCATCTCGGGATTTCCGCCCATGGTCTCGTCCGTCAGGTACACGCCGCCCTCGTCGAGGGTGTCGATGAAGGCCATGACCGAGTAGCGACCGGGCGGGAGCGGGAACGTGGCGGTGCCCTGCTGCGAGGTGTAGGCGCCGGCGTACAGGCCGCTGTCGAGGTCGAAGACGTCGATTTCGCTGCCGAACGCTGCGGGAGCGCCGTCACGGCCGATCAGGTTGACGGTCAACGTGCGACTCAGCGTCGTCCTGGTCGCGCCGACCGTGACCTGGACCGTGGCTCCGTCGCCAGCGGCGGCGGTGATCACTGCCGTGTAGTCGCCCCGAGGTGCGCTGCCACCGGGGTTGAACGTCACCGGCACCTCAGCCCGGGCACCCGCCGGGACTGTGACGCTGGTGGCGCCGAGGGTGAACACCCCGTCGGGAGCGGCCGCGCCGTTCTCTCCGGTCGCGGTCAGCGACAGCGAGAGAGTGAGCGGCGCGTCGGTGGGGTTGACGAACCCGGCCTTCTTGACCACGGGCGCGGCGTCCTCCGATATCGCGCCCACGCTGACCACGGCCGGGCTGCCGTAGAAGGTGCTGGCACCGGCCCTGGCGAGGTCGACCCGCCCGCCACCCTGCTGGAAGGCGGTGTACGCCTTGCTGCGGTTCGCGGTGCTGATCAGCACCTGCTTGAGGCGGTCCGCTGACCAGTCGGGGTGGCGTTGCTTGAGCAGCGCGGCGGCTCCGGCGACATGCGGTGTGGCCATGGAGGTGCCGTTGGCGGCGGTGTAGTTGGCGTCGACAACGGTGCCCATGGAGGTGCCGGCGGCCCGGGCGGCCACGATCCCCACGCCCGGCGCGGTGATCTCCGGCTTGACCGCGTTGTCACCCGCGCGCGGCCCGCGGCTGGAGAAGCTCGCCAGGTCGTCGCTCTTGTTCACCGCGCCCACGGTCAGGGCCGCGTCGGCGGCGCCGGGGGCCCCGATCGTCTTCTTGCCCGGACCGGTGTTTCCCGCCGCGATGACGAACAGCGCACCGGTCTCGGCGGTGAGGTCGTCAACCGCCTGGCTCAACGGGTCCTGGCCGTCGCTCGGCGCGTCGGAGCCGAGGCTCATGCTGATCACGTCGGCGCCCTGGGCGGCGGCCCACTGCATGCCGCCGATGATCCAGGACTGCTGGCCCGTGCCCGCGTTGTTGAGCACCTTGCCGATGAGCAGGTCCGCCCCTGGGGCGACACCCTTGTACTTCCCGCCCGAGGCGGCACCGGTGCCGGCGATCGTCGAGGCCACGTGCGTGCCATGTCCGTGACCGTCTCCCGCGTCCGGGTCGCTGGTGAAGTTCTTCACCTGCGACAACCGCGACGCCACATCCGGGTGGGCCTGGTCGACGCCGGTGTCCAGGACCGCGACCTTCATCCCCTTGCCGTCGTAGCCGGCAGCCCACTGCGACGGCGCCCCGATCTGCGGCACGCTCTGGTCCAGCACCGCTCGCACCGGCTTGTCGAGCCACAACTTGCTGATGCCGTCGGCCAGCTTCGGGGCCGTCGTCGCCGCCGGGCTGTCGTCGTCGACCGCTTCCCAGAACGTCGCCGCCGACTTCTTCGTCGCGTTGAACGCGACCGCGTCCGCGCTGGGCAGGACAGCGGTACGGGCCGCACCGGCCGGGGTCCGGACCTGCTTCAACGCCTTCTCGGACTTGGCCGGAGCACCCGCGTAGGTCGCGATCAACGGCACTGACCCTCGCCGCGCGTCGTCGTACCCGTACTCCACGAGCTTGCTGACGTTGAACAGCTCACGGTCGAGCTGGTCGGCGGCGAGGTAGGGGTCCGCCTCGTCCGGGATGACGTAGACATCACCGTCGACCTGGAGCGTACGCACGTTGGGCGCGATGCCGCCCGGACCTGGCTCGACCGTGGCGTCCTGGCGACCACTGGCGAGGGTCTGGACCACGACGGTCTGCCCGGTGACCAGGGTGATCTTGCGGGTTGTCACGATCGGGTCCGCGGAACCCGAGGCGGGTCGAATGCCGTCGGATGTGGCTGGGTCAGCGGACGCGGTGGCCGGGCCGGCGACCGAGCCGGCCAGGACACCGACGGCGAGCGCAGCCGTCAGGCGCCGGGGCCACCGCGGCCCGGGAGACAGGGGGATGGTTCGCACGGGCGACCACCTTTCCACGAGGGTGCGGGATGAGGACCTACAGGGCTTCGTAGCCGTCGTCGTACGGGGGAACGCTGTCCACGCCGACGGTGGGCTGCGGCGGCGTGGTGGACGGCGCGGAAGCCCGGGACTGCTCAGGCTGCTGGTCCGGCTCGTCCGACAGCCGGACGGGTGGTGTTTCCATGGCAGCCGAGTGTTGTTGCCGTACTCGTCACCGGACGACTGGGCAGATGACCCAACTTTGCCGCCGCGCACCCCACGTTCCGGCGGGAACCTGTCCCCCGGCCCGACGGCCGTGTCACAGTGCGTGCCTGTGGATCAACTTCATGCCGGGTCGTTGGAAGCGCTGGGTCTGCGGCCGGATGAGGCTCGGGTCTACGCCGCCGTGGCGCCGGCGCGTACCGTCTCACGCACCGACCTCTACTCAGTGGTCGGGTTGCCGTCGCCGGAGGTGGAGACGGCACTCTCCGGGCTCGTCGCAGCCGGGCTGCTGGCCGTCGACGACGACGAACCCGATGCGGTCACGGCAGCTCCACCCGATCTCGCGGGCGAGGTTCTGCTGTTGCGCCGCTTGCGGGAACTCCACGAGGCCCGGGCCGTGCTGCAACAACTGGCGCTCGGCTACCGCACCGCTCCCCGGCAACGCGACCAGTCCGACATCGTCGAGTTCATTCCCGGTCATGCGGTCACCCAACGCTTCGAGCAGATCCAGCGGCGGGCCCGCGACGAGGTAATGATCATCGACGCCCCGCCGTACCTGGACCCCGTCCCGATCAACCACACCCAGGAGACGCAGCTCGCCGCCGGAGTGCGCTACCGGACCATCTACGACCGACGCGGCCTGGAGGACCACGGCGGCCTGGAGCAGGCACGACGCTACGTGGCACTCGGCGAGCAGGCCCGGATGCTCGACCGCGCGCCGACCAAGCTCGCCATCGTCGACCGCGAGTACGCGCTGATGCCCGTCAGCCATGACCAACTCGCGACCCGGGACGGGATGGTGCTCATATACCAGTCTCCGCTGCTCGACACCCTCGTGGCGTACTTCGACATGCTGTGGTTGCACGCGCTGCCGCTGGAGACGTCCGGGGACGCGACGTTGTCCGACGAGGACGCCGTCCTGCTGACGCTGCTGCTCACCGGGTTCACCGACGAAGCGATCGCACGGCAGCTCGGCCTCGGGCGCCGCACCGTCGTACGTCGCGTCAAGGCGCTCATGGACCGGGCCGGTGTCGCCTCTCGGATGCAGCTGGGCTGGCAGGCGGGTCAACTGGGCTGGGTCACCGCCTCATGGCGGGCCAATGGATCGCGCCTGCCCGGCACGTCAGCGCCGAAAGGCGACGCGGAGTAGGCAGATCGTGTCTCATCTGCGCCAATGGCTCGGTCATGCCACCGGTTCATATTGATAGCTCCCGATCATGCGGGCGAGCATCTCGATCACCTGATTCGATGCTCTGAAGGGAGCGAGATGCGTCCACGTAGAAGCCGGCCCAGAGGCTGGCTCGCCGGCATCGCCGGCATCACGCTGTCGCTGGCCGCGGCTACCGTGCCCGCCAGTGCCGCGCCGACGGCAACTGCCTCGCCGCCGCCTGTGCTCGGCACCGGCGCGGGGACCAGCACCACCGTCACGCTGGTGACCGGCGACCGGGTCACCGTCAGCACCGGCGCCGACGGTCGCACGTCGGTGACGGCGGAGCCCGCCGACGGCAACGAGTCGCTGTTCCACACCGAGACCGCACCCGACGGCGACCTGTACGTCTACCCGCAGCAGGCGCTCGGCGGCGTCGCGTCCGGCCTGCTGGACAAGGCGCTGTTCAACGTCACCGACCTGGTCGCCCAGGAATACGACGACGCCCACACCGACCGCCTGCCGGTGATCGTCTCCTACGGCGACCGGCCGGCGGCCGGCCCGCTGTCGGCCCGCGCGGACGCGCTGCCGGCCAGCGACGCGACCATGGCCCTGCCCCGGATCGGCGCGAGCGGCGTGACGGTGGCCAAGAAGGACGCCGGCCGCTTCTTCACCGCGCTCGACCCCAACCGCACCGCCAAGGCGCTCCGGGCGCCGGGCAGGGCGGTGACGAAGGTCTGGCTCGACAGCAAGGTCCACGCCACCCTCGACACCAGTGTGCCGCTGATGGGCGCACCAGCCGCCTGGCAGTCCGGCTACGACGGCAAGGGCGTCAAGGTCGCCGTCCTCGACACCGGCATCGACCCCAACCACCCCGACGTCGCCGGCCGAATCGCCAGCTCCCAGAGCTTCGTACCCGGCGAGACGGCAGTCGACGGGCAGGGACACGGCACCCACGTCGCGGCCACCATCGCCGGCACCGGCGCGGCCGCGGGCGGTGGCCGTAAGGGAGTCGCTCCCGGCGCGGACCTGGTCGTCGGCAAGGTGCTGAGCAACGCGGGCTCGGGCCAGGCTTCGTGGATCATCGCGGGCATGGAATGGGCCGTCGCCCAGAACGCCAAGGTCGTCAGCATGAGTCTCGGCGGTGCGACGAGCACGCCGGCCGACGCCATGACGGAGGCCGTCGACCGACTGAGCGCCGAGTCCGGCGCGCTGTTCGTGATCGCTGCCGGCAACGCCGGGCCGGGCGACACGACCGTCTCCACCCCCGGTACGGCAGACAGCGCACTGACGGTCGGCGCGTTCGACAAGAGCGACAAGCTCGCCGGCTTCTCCAGCCGGGGCCCACGCGTCATCGACGGGGCGATCAAACCCGAGGTCACCGCGCCCGGCGTCGCCATCGTCGCGGCTCGGGCCGCCGGCACCTCGATGGGCACCCCGGTTGACGCCCACTACACCGCCGCGAGCGGCACCTCGATGGCGACGCCGCACGTCGCCGGCGCCGCGGCGATCATGGCGCAGCGTTACCCGACCTGGACCGGCCGACAGATCAAGGACGCCCTCGCCAGCAGCGCCAAGACCGCACCCGGCTACAACGTCTACCAGCAGGGCACCGGCCGGGTCGACCTCACCCGGGCCCTCGGCAGCACCATCGTCGCCCCGGCGACCGCCGACTTCGGCGCCGTCGAGCACGCCGAGGTTCCGACGCCTCCGGTGACCCGTACGGTGACGTACACCAACAACGGCGCCTCGGACGTCACCCTCGACCTCGCCCTCAACCTCGACCGGGGCGACGCGGTGCCCGCCGGTGCCGTCACCCTGTCGGCGCAGCAGGTCACCGTCCCCGCCGACGGGCAGGCGTCGGTGACGATCGCCGTTGACCCGACGGTCGGCGGAATCGGCCGGTACAACGGCTACCTGACCGCGACCAGCGGCGACACGACCGTCGCCACCGCGGTCGGCTACGTCAAGGCGCCGCCGACCGACGACCTCACGATCATCGTCAAGGACCGCTACGGCCGGACGCCGAAGACCGCCCGGCTGCTCATCACCGACATGGTCACCGGGCAGAAGCTGGGCTGGGGGCAGGTCCTGCTGGGCCAGGACCGGTACACCGCCAAGGTGCCCTCCGGGCGCTACAGCGTGCAGGCGCTGGTGACGACCGCCGAGCCGATCGGTGGGGCGGAGAAGGCCATCGACTTCTACACCGAGCCGGAGCTCGAGGTGGCCGGGGACCTGACCCACACGATCGACACCCGGCAGGCCAAGGACATCGAGCCCGTCATCGCCGACGAGACCCGGCCGCTGGACGACTCCTGGTTCTCGCTGACCCTCCAGCGACTCGGCAGCAACGGCGGCGTGTCGCTGGTCGGGGTCTTCGGGGTGTCCGGCGACGACGAGACGAGCCTCGGGCTCGTCCCGTCGGCTCGGCCGGTCAACGGCACGGTACGCCTGTCGGCCGCGATCGGCCTGCGTGAACCGCTGGTACAGACCGAAATCGTCCGGCCGGAGCCGATGACGATACGGACGATCTCGCCGTCGTGGGGCTGCGGTTCGACGGCACCCGGCGGCTGTCGGCCGTCGACGTCGGCACCGGGCAACCAGCCGACTACACCGGCAAGGACGTGACCGGCAAGCTCGTCGTGGCACGCTCCTCGGCGTTCAGCGTCGGCACGCTGGTCCGTACCGCCGTCGAGAAGGGCGCGGCCGGACTGCTGGTCACCCGGGACACCCCCGGCGCGACCCAAGTCCTCCACAACACCGGCGTGACGATCCCGGTCGTCGCCGCCACCTACGAGGACGGGCAGGCGCTGCTCGACCAGCTGGCCCGCGGTCCGGTCACCGTGGCGCTCAACGGACGCAGCGAGAGCCGGTACGCCTACACGGTCCCGCTGAACTTCGACGGCGTCCTGCCGGCCGACCCGACCGTACGGACCCAGAAGGCCGACTACGCCGAGCTGCGCAACGAGTTCCACAGCGACGTGACCGACCGGCTCGCCAACGAGATCATGCACAGTTGGCTGCCCTGGGAGGCGGGCTCGTTCCGCACCGCGCACTACGTCAAGGCTCCCGCCGCGCGCAGCGACTACGTGCTGGCGGCGGATCGGCGCTACTCGCAGAACATCGGCTCGGTCCTCGTCGGCGCGCCGTACATGAGTGAGCCGACCAGGTCGTACCGGGCCGGAGAGCGGGTGTCGCGGGACTGGTGGCGGGGACCGGCCCACCCGGGCACCGCCGGCACGGCGTGTTCCTACTGCCGCACCGACACGAAGATGACCTTCGCCGCGTCGCCGTTCGCCGACTCGGACCCCAGCCACAGCGCCGGCGGCGGAGGGGTGACGGCCTCGGCCGCACGCTACTACCGCGACGGGGAGCAGATCGCCAAGACGGCCGATCTGTTGGTCGCGGAACCGGCCACCTATCGACTCGAATGGGACCTCACCCGCAAACTCGGCCCGGGTATCGAACTCGGCACCCACAGCCGCACCGCGTGGACCTTCCGCTCCCAGGCGCCGACCGGGCCCGGCGGGCCGGGCTGCACGGCGCAGTTCCCGGGGGCGGCGGCCTGCGCGGCGCTGCCGGTGATCCTGGTCGGCTACGACGTTCCGGTCGACGGGCGCAACCGGGCCCCCAGCGGGGAATCCTTCGAGTTCACGGTGACCACCAAGCGGGCCGCCGGGTACAGCGGATCGGCGAGCGTGGCCGGCCTGAAGGTCTGGACCTCCGTTGACGGGGGCGGCTCATGGCAGGCCGCACAGCACGTCGGCCTGGCGGGGGACGGGCGGCACGAGGTGACCGTTCGCCATCCCAAGCTCGACGACACGGACGGCTACGTCGCCCTGAAGATCGAGACCTGGGACGCCGCCGGTAACCGCACCACGCAGGAGATCACGCGGGCGTACGCCCTGCGCTGAGGTGACCGGCTCGCCGGTGAGCAGTCCTCCGAGCGGTACCGGGGACGCTCACCGGCGATCCGGTTTGCGGCGTCTATTGGGCTGGCAGGCGCGGCAGTGCTGGCCGGGCCTCCGCTCGAACCGAGCAGTGCGGGATGGTTGACGGTCTGTGCCGAGGCGCAGGACCTGGCCGCCGACTTCGGCGGCACCAGCAGCGCAAACGACCGGGTCCGATCAAGGCCCGCAGAGCGCCCCTCACTACGACGATCATGGCAACGCAGCGAGATGGGAAGCGGCCCGGGGCCACATCGCCCCGGGCCGCTCCCTCACGCCGGTCCAGCGCACCGCGTACGCCCTGATCAGGGTTTGCTCCACCGCGTTGCCGCGGTCGTCCTGGGCCCTGATCCGCAGTGATACGAATCCGGAATCCGGGTTGCGGACACCGACCTGGAAGCCTCCGTCCTCCGGCTCCACGATCGTGCCGCGCCAGGTGGCGCCGCCGTCGTACGAGGCCAGCACCTCGACGGTCTTCACCGTGCCGACGGAAGAGCGTGTGCGGCAACGGTCGTGGCCTCGTCGGCATCGATCAGTATCAGGTCCCGGTCGAGGCGAATCAGCTCACCCTCGGTGTGCAGGTACGCCGACGGGCTGCGTGGTGCCAGTTCAGGTTCCAGGGCGTGCCGCGCCGCGTGCAGGGTCACCCGGAGACTGCGCAGCGTCGCCTCGTACGGCATGTCCGGCCACAGCGCCTCCATGGCCTGGTCGCGGTGCAGGCACCGGTACGCCGCCAGTGCTCAACCGCGGACCGGCCACCTTCCCGCTCGACCCGGAACCCGCCGAGCAGGTGGATGCGCAGCCGGTGGGGGCACGCGGCTGCCGGATCCGCCGGCTGAGCTGCCCCTGACATGCGCGACACCCTATCCACGCTGCGGCAACCCCGGCCTGCTGGGGCGTGGGTCACCCACCTCGTGACCTGGTGCCACGCTCCGCCGCAGCCATCCCGGCCTGGTCCCCGCTGTGCCGGGGTGGGACACCGGCCGGATGAGCTTCCGGCACCGGGTGCCCCGGCCGGAACCGATCCGGCCGGGGCACGCAAGGGTCCTCCTACCGTACGGCGTACGCCCGAATGAGCGTCTGCTCGACCTGGTTGCTGTTGGCGTCCCACGCCTTGATGCGTACGGACACGAAACCGGTCTTCGGGTTGCGCACCTCAACCTGGTAACCGTCCTCCTCGGACTCGACCGTCGCCGGACGCCAGGTGACGCCGTCGTCGTCCGAGACCGAGACCTCCACACCACGAATCTCACCGATCTTCGCCCCGGGCTGGGACACCAGGTCCAGGCCGAAGTGGTGCGTACGGTCACCGCGTACGGTGTTCGCCAGGTCGGTACGGAAGTCGTATCGAGGCCACAACAGCGGCAGCGCCTCCGGCCCGTTGGCCGTGTTGGCGGACTTGAACGTCCACGCCGTGCTGACCGAGGTGGCCAACGGCGACCGGGTGCTCTGCGTGTCCAGCGTCACCCGATAGGTCGCCTCCTCCGGGATGGTCGTGATCGGCCCGAATTGGGTTAACTGCATACCCTGGTGAATCTGCTGCCCATTGCGGTAGACCTTGGACGACACCTTGTCACCAGGGGCAAAGAGCCAGGCGAAGTGGCCCTCGCCCGAGTCGCTGGTGTCCTGGATGTGCAGCGCCAGCTTGTCACCGTCGCGAGTAGCGCTGGCGGCCGACGGCGAGGCCGGTCCGCTGCCCGCGCCCAGCCAGGTCTCGGTGCCCCGCTCACCCGGCTTGTGGGCACGCAGTATGTCCATGTAGCTGTAAAGGCTGCCCGCGACTGGGTACGCCGACTGCATCCAGAGGATGTCCGCCGGCGGCAGCCCGCTGTCTCGGGCAACGGTGAGCCACTCCTGCCGGCGGGTCTGCGCCGGGAACCAGTCCGGGATCTGGATCGCGGTATTACTCCAGCGCGGGAAATATGTCTGGGTCTCCCCGACCATCGTCCCCTTGGCACCGTGGAAGACGGTGTCGTAGATGGCGGAGTTGTCGCTGGTCAACTTGACCACCCGGCTGGTGGGGATCTGCCCCGGCGACGTGTACACCGCGTTGTAGACGACCGGGCTGACAGCGACGCCACGTAGCTTGATCACCGTCTTGCCGGCGGCGATCCGGGCAAGCAGAGCCTGTCCCTCGGGCTGGGCCAGGGTGTACGCCGGAATGGCGGTGCCGGTGATGCTGGGCCCTGGAACGCTCTGTATGAAGGCACCGGGCATGTCGTTGACGATGACGGCAGCCGCCGCGCCGGCGCTGGCCGCGGTCGCGACCTGGTCGGCGACCTTCAGCGTCCGGTCCCGAGTGATGACGGCGAGCTTGCCGGCGATGTCCGTACGACCGGCGACGTCCTCGGGACGCCCGGCACCGATCGCCACCGCGGTCAGCTTCCGGTGCCCGTCCAGCCGGGCGGCGTTGCCCACCTGGTAAAGGGGGATGCTGGCACCCGGGCGGCCCCGACGGCCGTCGCGTTCGTCGCGTTCGTCGTACGAGGCCTGGATCACCGGGGCATACCGACGCTGTCCGACGACCAGCTCGAATTCACCAACGGTGACGGGCGCGGTCGGGATGACGTAGATGTGCTTCCAGATCGGGCTCGTCCTGCCGATGGTGTTGGACATGCCCCTGGCGCCGGCGCCCTTCCGCATGTAGCCGACCTTGTAGCCGTTCGGGTCGGACTGCTCCGGGGTCTCGAACCGGATCTCCTGGCCCTGCCGGCCATCGATGGTCAGGGACATGTCGCCCGCGACAGTCAGTTCCGGGTTTCCACCAAAGACCGCGTCTTCGGTGAACAGACCGCCCGCGTCCGGCGTCTCGATGGAGGTCATGACCGAGTAGCGGCCCGGCGGGATCGCGAGCGTGGCGATGCCGTCGCGGGTGTAGGCGGAGAAGTACTGGCCGGTGTCGAGATTGAAGGCGTCGATCTCGCTCGGCGCTGGGAGAGCGCCGTCGCGGCCGATCGCCGTCACGGTCAGCTTGTGGGTGGGCACCGTCTTGGTGGCACCGACCGTGACCCGGGCCGTGGTCCCATCACTGGCGACAGCGGTGATCACGGCGGTGAAGTCACCCGGAAGCGAGGGACCCGACGCGGTGAACGTCACCGGCACCTCGGTCCGGGCACCCGCCGCCACGGTGACGGTGGTGGACCCGAGGGTGAACATCTCAGCCGGTGCGGGATCACCGAACTCGTTCAGTCCCACGAGCGACAACGACAGCGTGATCGGAGCGTCCGTCGGGTTGACGAAGGCGGCCTGCCTGACCACCGGCGCATCGGTCGCCGAAACCGCACCGACGCTGACCACCGCCGGGCTGCCATAGAACGTGCTGGCACCGGCCTTGGGCACGTCGACCCGGCCACCGCCCTGCCAGTAAGCGCTGTACCTCTTCGTACGGTTCGCGGTGCCGACCAGCGTCTGCTTGATCCGGTCGGCCGTCCAGTCCGGGTGCTGCTGCTTGACCAGCGCGGCAGCTCCGGCCACGTGCGGCGCCGCCATCGAGGTGCCGCTCGCCGCCGTGTAGTTGGCGTCGACCACGCCGCCCATCGCGGTGCCAGCGGCCCGAGCCGCCACGATCCCCACCCCCGGGGCCGTAATCTCCGGCTTGACCGCGTTGTCACGCGGACGCGGACCCCGGCTGGAGAAACCCGCGATGACATCGGACTTGTCCACCGCACCAACGGTGAGAGCGGCGTCGGCGACGCCCGGCGACCCGATCGTCCGCTTACCCGGACCCGTGTTACCCGCCGAGATGACGAACAGCGCACCGGTCTCGGCGGTGAGCTGGTTGACCGCCGTGCTCATCGGATCCCGGTCGTCACCCGGCGTGTTCGACCCCAGGCTCATGTTGATCACATCGGCGCCCTGGGCGGCAGCCCACTGCATACCACCGATGATCCACGACTCCTGCCCCGTGCCCGCATTGCTAAGCACCTTGCCGATCAGCAGATCGGCACCCGGGGCGACACCCTTGTGCTTGCCACCCGAAGCAGCGCCAGACCCGGCGATCGTCGATGCGACGTGTGTGCCGTGGCCATGACCGTCTTGCGCGCTCTCATCAGCGGTGAAGTTCTTCACCTGCTTCAACCGCGACGCCACATCCGGGTGCGCCTGGTCGACGCCGGTGTCCAGGACGGCGACCTTCATGCCGGTGCCGTCGAAACCGGCAGCCCACTGCGACGGCGCACCGATCTGCGGCACGCTCTGCTCCAGCGCTACCTTCACCGGCTTGTCCAGCCACAACTTCTCGATGCCATTGGCCAGCTTCGGCTTGGTCGCGGCCGAGGCGCTGTCGTCGTCGACCGCTTCCCAGAACGTCGCCGCCGACTTCTTGGCCGCATCCAACGCGACCGCGTCCGCACTCGACAACACTGCCGTACGGGCAGCGCCAGCCGGAGTTTTGACCTGCTTCAACGCCTTCTCGGATTTGGCCGGAGCACCCGTGTACGTCGCGATCAGCGGCACCGAACCACGACTCGCGTCGTCGTACCCGTACTCCACCAACTTGCTGACGTTGAACAGCTCACGGTCGAGAAGGTCGTTGGCCAGGTAGGGGTCGGCCTCCTCCGGAATGACGTACACGTCACCGTCGACCTCCAGCGTACGCACGCTGGACGTGACCCCGTCCGGGCCAGGCTCGACGATGGCGTTCTGATAGCCGCTGCTGAGCGTTTGGACAGTAATGGTCCGCCCCGTCACCAAGGTGATCTGGTGGGAGTCGACGACTCTGGGGGACGGCTGGGCCCGGGCCGGTTCGGGGGGACTCGCGGTCGCGGGGCCGGCGAGTGAGCCGGCCAGAACGCCGACGGCGAACACCGCTGTCAGGCGTCGGGGCCACTGCGGCCCGGGAGACGGGGAGTTGGTTCGCACGGGGCGACCACCTTTCGACGGGGGTGGGGGGATCGGGACCTACAGGGCTTCGTAGCCGTCGTTGTCCGGGGGGACGCTGTCCACGCCGGCCGTAGGCTCCTGCGGCCGGCTGGACGGCGCGGACGACCGGGCCTGCTCAGGCTTTTGGTCCGGCTCGTTCAGCGGCGGCTGTGATGGTGTTTCCATGGAAGCCGAGTGTTGTTCCCGTACCGGTCACCGGGCGACTGGGCAGATGACCCAACTTTGCCGCCGCGCACCCGCCCTAGCGGTCGTCGCCGGCCGGGTCATCGGTGACGACGCCGGCTTCCACGACCCGAACGGCCAGCGCCGTCCGGGACGACACCTCGAGCTTGCGCATCGCTGCTTCCAGGTGCCGCGCGACGGTCTTCGGCGACAGGAAAAGAGCAGCAGCGATCTCCCGGTTGGTGCGGCCTCCGACGAGCAGCCGGACCACGTCGAGTTCCCGGGGCGACAGTTGATCGCCGTAGCTTCGCCGTCCGCCCCGCCACGACGGGCGCTTCACCTCCACGCCGTGTGCCCGCAGGGTGTGCATGACGCGCACGGCGTCACCGCGAGCGCCGAGGGCGGACAGCCCCTGACAGGTCTCGGCAAGGACGGCGAGCGCGGCGTCCGACCGGTCGGCGCGCAGCAGGCAGGCGGCCTGCCGCTCACGGCTGAGCAGGCCGTCGTACGGCTGCGGGAGGCTCTGCCACGCCTCGGCCGCGTGGGCGAACAGGGCGGCGGCGTCGAGAGGATCGCCTCGGTACTGGGCCAGGATCGCCCGGCAGGTCGCCAGAGCGGCGTGCGGGCCAGGCGCGCGGCGGTCACCCACCCCCGCGGCGAAAGCGTCGGCCAGGTCGCCGGCCTCGCTCACGCGGTCGGCCATGAGCAGTGCCTCGACCCGGACCGGGGCGAGTTCGCTGGCCCAGATCCAGGTGCCCTTGCCCGCGATGAACCGGATCGGCTCGTCGGTCACCTGGAGGACCTCGTCGATCCGCCCCGCGCCCAGCCAGAGCCTGGCCAGGGCGCCGGCCGGCTCGATGGAGTACTCCGCCCCGCCCTGCCGGTCCGCCTGCTCATGGACGATCCGCAGGCACTCCTCTGCTCTGCCCTGCTCACCGCGGGCGGCGTGCAGCAGGCCGGTGACCATGGCGGGCGCCAGGCGGCTCACCGGTTGCAGAAGCTCCTCGTCACCGGCCAGCGATCCGGCCCGGTCGGCCAGCCCGTCCCAGGTGCCGGTAAGCCAGTCGAGCTGGGTCAGCGTCACCTGCCCGACCCCGCGCAGCTTCCGGTACTGGTACTTCTCGGCCAGCCCGATCCCCAGCGCGAGCACCCGCCTCGCCTCCGCGTACCGCCCCCAGACCAGCGCCATGTGCCCGACGTTGAGATGGCCGACCGTGACGTGCAGCCGCTCCGCGGTGGTGGCCGCGTCGTCGCCGATCAGCGCCGCCTCCGCCCACCCCTCCTCCTCACCGAGCAGCAGGAGCCCACTCGCCCGCCCGACCCGGATGCTCAACCGGTCCACCGGCGCCATCGAGGCCGGCACCTGCGCCACACGCCGCAGCCACCGGAGGTGTTCAGCCGCCGGTGTCGTCGTCCCGTACGGCAGGCCGAGAAACATCATGGCCCGGGCCGCCTTCGCCGGGTCGTGCCCCAGGTCGGGCAGCGCTCGTTCCATCTCGATCCGGGCCTGCGCGAACGCCTCCATCTGCAGCAGCAGCCGGGCGACCTGGAAGCGGATCTCCGCCGCCTCGCCCGGCGTCGCCTCACCGCCGTCCAACACGCGGCGGAGGGCGTCCAACAGTTCCCGGTAGCGTTCGCGCCCGGTGAGCAGGCCGAACGGAATTTTCCCGGTGAGCCGGACCACGTCGGCGGGCCGCAGGTCGGCGTTGGTGAGCAGATCGTGCAGCAGGACGACGGCCGTCGCGCCGTCGCCCGAGGTGATGGCGAGGTCGGCGGACTGTTCCGCGTACCGGCACCACGCCGGGGCGTCGCCGGCCTCCCGGAAGTGGCGCGCCAACTGGGCGACCGGTGGCGGGCTGACGCCTTCGAGGACACCTGCGGCGCGCAGGTGCATCGCCCGCCGCTCCGGCATCGGGATCGCCTCGTACACGGCGCGGCAGGTCAGCATGTGCCGGAACGAGACCAGCCCGCCGGGGTCCTCCCTCAGCAGCCCGGAACCCACCGCCTCCGCCAGGCCCGCCAGGCTGCCCGCCGGATCCTCGGCCGGTGCCATCACCTGGACGACCGTGGCCTCGGCGGCGGGGTCGGTGAGGACGGCGGCCGCGCGCAGCGCCGCCTGTGCCATCGGACCGAGCCGCACGCTGCGTTCCAGTACGGCGTCGCGGACCGTCGGCGGCACCTCGATCTCGCCAAGCCGATGCCGTACCCAGGAATTGCCCCGCCGAGTCAGGTCAGCCCGGTTCCACATCAGCCGCACGGACTCCTCGATGGCGAGCGGAAGCCCATCGGTGCGGTCGTGCAGGAAGGTGGCGAACTCGTCGGAGACCCGCTCCCCGCCGAGCATCGACGACACCATCCCGGCAGTCCCGGCGACGTCCAGCGGCTCCAGCGACAGCCGCAGCCGCCCCGCCCCCGTCGGTTGCCGGGACGACAACCGGAGCAGCAGAGAGTCCGGCGTGATCTCCCCCGGACGGTAGGTCACGAGCAGGCTGACCCGTTGCCGCGGACGCGATGCCAGATACAGCAGGAACTCCAGGGTCGCCTCGTCTGCCCAGTGCACGTCCTCAACCGCGAGCAACCCGATGTCCAGCCCCTCGAGGATCTCCTCGAAGGCCCGGAACAGCCGGTGTCGTGCCGCTGCCGCGTCTTCGGCGGGCTCAGGGGCGGGCGGCAACGCCGCCGCCCACTCGGGGAACAGCGGCCGGAGCGCCCCCGCGAGCCCACTCAGGCCGAGCCCGACGACATCCTCGGTCGCCGAGCGGATGGCGTCCACCACCGGGCCGAGCGTGAACGGCTGCCGGAACGCCGGGCAGGCCGCCAGCAACACCGGTCGGCCGGGCGGGGTGCGGGCCGCGAGCGTCTCCTGGACCAACCGGCTCTTGCCGATCCCGGCTTCGCCCTCGATCAGCACGATCACGGGCGAATCCGACAGCGCCGCTGTCAGGGCGGCCAACTCGCGCTCACGCCCGATCAGGCCGGGCGACGCGATCGCCGAAAGGCTTCCTGTGTCAGAGCCGCTGACAGACATTCGCTCTGGCGGTGGGTAGGGACGACGGGGCAGCGTCCGTCATGCCGGTTCCGTCGTGAGGGGCAACATGAGCAGAGGCTACAAGGCGCGACCAGGCGTTTGAAGTGCCCGTACCAGGCGGTTCGTCGTGCGGTTCCCCGGTTACCCCGGCCTGCGCACGGCCGTGACCAGGGAGCTGGCGAATAGTCGCCAGTGCGGGTAGTCGCCTCCTTCCGCCGGGACGGATCCGGACCGGGCGGGCCCACACTTGCTCCTGGCCGTCGGCGAGCGCCGTCGGCTCACTCCTCAAGGAGCAGATTCATGTCCCCCTTGCAGCTGCCTGGACGGCGGCGGATGGCGCGCGTCGTCGTGCCGACGGTCGCCGCCCTCAGCTTGATAGTCGGAGGCACCTCAGTCTCGGCGGCACCGAACGACGGAGCACCGGCAGAGCCCGGCTGGGCTGCCGCAACGCCGAAGCAGGTCCCCGACGGCAAGATCTCCGCGAAGGTACGCCAGAAGCTGCGTCAGCAGAAGACCGTCGACATCTGGGTCAAGCTCGACGCGCGAGCCGACCTGTCCGCGGCGTACGAGATCGACGACTGGACCAAACGCGGCCAGTACGTCCTCGACGCGCTCCGCGGCACCGCGCGGTCGTCCCAGGCCGACCTGCGAATCGACCTGGACCGGTCACGCGCGAGGTACACGTCCTACTTCATCACCAACGCCGTGCGCGTCACCGGCGCCAGCCCGGACCTGGTGAGCGAGTTGGCCGCCCGCTCGGACGTACGACAGATCGCCGAGACGACGGTGCTCGACCTGCCCGAGGAGACGCAGGCCGATGAAGCAGGCGTCACGGCGGGGCGCACCCGAGTGGGGCGTGACGAAGATCGGCGCCGACAAGGTGTGGAACGAGCACCACACGCGTGGCGAAGGCGTCGTCGTGGCCAGCCTCGACACGGGTGTGCAGTTCGACCATCCGGCGCTGGTCAACTCCTACCGCGGCAACGGCGGCGGGAAGGCGTTCGACCACGCGTACAACTGGTTCGACCCGTCGGGAGGGTGTGCCGCCGCTCCGTGCGACACCCAGAGCCACGGCACGCACACCGTGGGCACCACGGTCGGTGGCGACCGCGCCGGCAACCGGATCGGTGTGGCACCCGGCGCGACCTGGATCGCCGCCCGCGGCGCGCTCACGCTGAACATCGACACGACCGGCCTGACAGCCGGGCGGTACACGACCGAGTTGGTCGTGCGCAACAACTCCGGCCGCTCGCCGGTGCTGCGCATCCCGGTGGCTCTCACCGTCACCTGACCGGTCGTCCGTCGAGCGGGGTCGGTCCACCGGGGCCGACCCCGCTTTGCTCACCGGCGGCGGAATGATCCAATGCACCCCGATGGCTCTCCCTCCTGCTCCCGCTCACGCGCTCTACGACCGCATGTACGTGCGCGGCGAAGTCCTGGCCGAGGCGCAAGCCGCCATGAAGCTCGACGACGAGGCGCTTGACAGGGCATTGACCGAGTTGAGAAGGCTTGGCTTGTTGAAGGTGCAGCACACTGGCGAGGACGTGCCGGTGAGCCCCGAGGTAGGGCTGGCCGATCTTGTCGGACGGCTCCAGCACGACCTCCACGCGCACCAGGTCAGGCTGGCCAACCTCACTCGCGACGTCGAGACGCTCGCGCAGACCTACCTGCCCGTGCGGCGGCGGCCGGAGAGCGTGGAGGTGGAGATCCTCGACAGCCTTGAGAAGGTCGACCGCCATTTCGAGGAACTCGGCGCGAGCGCCGCTGACGAAGTGCTCACCATGCTGTCCTGGCGGGCCAGCATGCCACGCACCACGGAAGAGGTCGCCCATGGCGTCAAGGCGATGGTCGACCTCACCAGCCGCGGGGTGGCCACCCGCACCATCTTCGTCCAGCGGTTCGAGTTGCTGCCGCGCCACCAGGCGTTCCTGGATCGGCTGGTCGAGGCGAACATCCCGATCCGGCTGCTGCGGAGCGTGCCCGTCCAGATGGCGATCTACGACCGGCACACCGCGGTGCTGCCGCTCGACCCCGAGCGCACCGCGGCCGGGGCCGTCGCGGTGCGCGGCGAACTCCTCGTGCGCAGCCTGGTGGCGGTCTTCGAGCACTGCTGGCTTCATGGCCACGCCCCGCGGGCGGAGCCGGATGACAAGATCCGAGACCGCCTCACCGCTCAGCACCTGGAGTTGCTCCGCATGCAGGCCGCCGGCGCCAAGGACGACGCCATCGGGCGCGCGCTGGGCGTCTCGTCACGTACGGTCAGCCGGTTGGTCAGCGAGGTGCACGAGGTGCTCGGCAGCACGAGCCGTTTCCAGGCCGGCGTGACAGCCGCCCGACTCGGACTGCTCGACTGACGGCTACGACGCAGGCGCGAGATCAGGCGCCTGCGTCCAGCGTCGCGGTTGAAGCGCGCCTGCCGCGAGCACGCCACCGCCGAGGGATTCGCCGAGATGCCGCACCACCAACTCAACCGGCTCAATTCCAGCCGGTGCGCCGGGCGGCGTCCGTTTCAGACCAGGTGGGGAGGTCAGGAGCGGGCCGCCCCGGTTCTGAACCTGCTCGGCGTGGCCAAGCCGTCCTCGGACGGCTCGGCCACGCTCTCGGTTCGTCAGGGGGTCACCCGGGTAGCCGGGCTGTCGCCCGGCAGGCCCGACATGTTGGCCTCGACCGGCGGCAACGGGGTGCTTCCGAGGACGCTGCCGTCCGTGGCGTACGCGGTGAGGGTGGCCGGCTGGTCCGGCGGAATCCGGGTGGTGCCGGCGTTCGACGCGTCGAGGGTGACCGTGACCGGGGGTGCGCCGCCGACCGTGACCGTGACGCGGGCCGCGTCCGGCGGGGCGATCACCCGCACCTGGTCCGTCGGCGTGCGGGTGCCGTTGTCGGCCCGGATCCGCCAGCCGATCGGCCGCTGGTCGGCGCCCTCGGCCGGCAACAGCAGCCGCAGGTCGGTCCACCAGCCGGTTCGGTCGTCGCCGTGCCTGGCGTACGCGATCACCCCGCCGCCGGCGGGCTGCACGGTGAGCAGCGCGGCGGCCTGCCCGTGCTCGCTGCCCGACCAGCGCACCCGCACCGTCGTGCCGACCGCGGGGAGGCGACTGTCGAGGAGTGCCTCCTCGACGAAGCTGCGCAGGGTGGCGTCGTCCAGCGGCGTGCCTCGGGCGCCCCGTCGGGCGGCGGTGAGCAGGACGTCCATCTCGGCGCCGGACGGGTCGGTCCCGGCGTACGGGCCGCCGCCCAGGCCGCCCTGGTAGAGCACGTGGTCGCCACGGCTGACCCGGACGACGGGTTCGTTCCGAAGCGGCACGGGGGGCAGGACGGCGAACCCGACCCCGCTGCCGTCCTCCCTGGCGAGGTTCTCGTACTCCAGGGTTCCCTTCGGCGTGTAGCGAGGGTTGCCACTGATCATCACGGTGGATTCGGCCGGCCCGACGACGACCGCGAATCCGTCCCGGTCGGGGCCGGCCTGCACCAGGGTCATCACCGGGTCGTCGACGCCCTCGCTGTGGCCGGCGTAGTGCATCTGTTCGGCGGCGGCCCCGGCCGGACCCACGTACCAGACCAGCGCCTCCTTGGTCAGCAGGCCGAACCGCAGCGGCACCGCGACCAGCGCGACCCGGTGGCCCGGCTGGTCACTGCCGTACAGCAGGCGGATCCGGTCGCGGTCGCCGACCTTCCAGACGCCATCCGCGTTCACGACACCCAACGGGGTGTCGCTGCTGATCCGTGGGTCGGTGCTGATCCGCGCCCGCAGCGAGTCCAGCCAGTCCTGGTCGCCGGCCAGCGTGCCCCGGGGCGGCGCGTCGAGCAGCGCTGCCGGGGCGGCGGCGACCGCGATGCCGGGCGCCCACCCGGGCAGGGGCACCACGTTGGTCTGGATCCCGACGAGCGCGGCCCCGACCGCGACGGCGACCGCCGCCCGGATCAGCCGCGTCCGCCTGTGCCGTCGCTCGCGCCGGGCGAACCCCGGCCACGGGTCCTCGGATACGTCGACGCCGTGCGCGGCCTGCCACAGCGCAGGACTGAGCGTCGAATTCGCGAAGCTCTCGGTCATGCCAGTTCCTCCTCGAGCCGTACCGGGGACTGAGAAACGGGTGGGGCGAACTCGACCCGCAGCCGGGCCAACCCGCGCGACGCCTGGCTCTTCACCGAGCCGACGGAGCAGCCGAGAACCTTGGCGGTATCCGCCTCGCTGAGGTCCTCGAAGTAGCGCAGCACCAGAACCGCCTGGGTCCTGGGCGGCAACCGCCGCAGCGCGGCGAGGAGCAGTTGCCGCTCCTCCACCTGCGCATACGCGTCCGGCGTCGGCGCGCTGTCGGAGGTCAGCAGCGGCACCTCCAGCGGTCGCCGCCGACGCCGCCAGGAGATCGCCGTGTTGACCATCACCCGGCGTACGTAGACCTCGGGCGCGTCCCTGCGCAGTACCCGCCCCCAGCGCCGATGGGTCTTCTCCAACGCCGTCTGCGCCAGGTCCTCGGCTGTCCCCCGATCGCCGGTCAGCAGGTAGGCCGTTCGGAGCAACGGCCCCCACTGTCGTTGTACGAACAGCCGGAACTGTTCGTCGTCCTCGTGCCGACTCACGCCACCTCCAGGTCACATCCGCCTCGTGTCATGTGCGGATGCAGGGTGAGACGCGATCGGCGGCGTCCGGGGTTGAGTGGGAACCGTACGTCGAGCCGGATCCGGCTCTGCCGGTGGCTACCCGCCACGGTCGTGATGGCGGACCGCACCGGTCGACTCGCGAAAGGTGCCACGTTCGCGGCCACTCAGTCGAGGCACGCAGCAATGCTCTTTCGGTCGGCGTCGGGTCACCACTGGCTGATGAGCGGCGGGTCCGGTTCGTGCTGCCGCCAGGCTTCGCTGAGGCGGGCGAGGCGGGTGGGGGCGGCGATGCCGCGCACGGTTGCGATCTTGCCGTTGGTGATGTCGAACGTCACGGCCCCGAGGACCTGGTCGCCGAGCACGAAGAGGATGGCGGGGGCGCCGTTGACGAGCGCGTAGTGGATGGCGGGCGTGCCGCCGGCGAGTCGCCGTTTCGCGGGCGTGGGTTTGAAGCCGGCCCGTACGACGGCGGCGACGCGCTGCGGAGTGTCGTACCGCAGCAGCGTCTCGGCCAGGCCGGCGCCGTCGGTGATCGCGGTCGCGTCGTCGGTGAGCAGCGCTACCAGCCGTTCGGTGCGGCCCGAGGAGGCAGCGGCGAGGAATTCCTCGACGATCCTGCGGGCGGACGCCGGGTCGACCTCGCCGCGGCGGCGGCGCGCGGCGGCGATGTGGCGCCGTGCCCGGTGGAGGTGCTGCTGGCTCGCGGACTCGGTGATGTCGAGGATCTCGGCGATCTCGGCGTGGCTGTAGGAGAACGCTTCGCGCAGGACGTAGACGGCCCGTTCGAGGGGTGACAGGCGCTCCATGAGAGTCAGCACGGCCAGCGAGACCGATTCGCGCTGCTCGACAGTGTCGGCCGGGCCGAGCATCGGGTCGCCGGCGAGGAGCGGTTCGGGTAGCCAGGCGCCGACGGTGCGTTCGCGGCGGGCTTGTGCCGAGCGGAGCCGGTCGAGGCACAGGTTGGTGACGACCTTGGTCAGCCAGGCTTCCGGCACCTTGATCCGCTGCCGGTCGACGGCCTGCCAGTGCAGAAACGCATCCTGCACGGCGTCTTCGGCGTCGGCGGCGGAGCCCAGCAGCCGGTACGCCAGCGAGGCCAGCCGGTTCCGGCTGGCCTCGAACCGACCGGTGTCGAAGCGATCAGTGGCGGTGCTGTCCACCCGGACCACCCTAGGCGGCTACGCCGATCGCCTTCCTGGTGGACGCATCCGGTGCGGCGGCCAGGCGGTGCTTGCGCTTGGGCAGGCCGAAGGTCGGGTGCGAGGTGGCCCAGAGCGAGAGCTTGAGGATGGCCGACTTGATCCGCGCGGCCTTCCGGCCACCCACGTACTTCGGCGTTGCTTGCGCTTCGTCGTCGACCAGCTGCAGGATCCCGTCGCGGCGCCCGAGGCTGATGTGGTTGCCCGGGTAGACCAGTTTGGTGTTCGCGATCCTGCGGCCGGTCAGGCGTCCCATGATCGCCTCGATGGCCTGCTGGCCGGTGAAGCCGGCCGAAGCGCAGGACATCGGCAGCGGCCGGCCGTTGTCGCCGATGACGTAGGCGCTGTCGCCGGCGGCGTAGACGTTCGGGTGCGAGACCGACCGCATGGTGCGATCGACGACGATCCGACCGTCCTCGGTGACCTCCAGCCCGCCGGCGGCGGCGATGGGGTTGACCGTGAACCCGGCCGTCCACACGGTCGCGTCGGACGCCAGGGCGGTGCCGTCGGCGCACAGCACCCGCGTCGCTTCGACGGCCTCGACGCTGGTGTGCTCCAGGACGGTGACGCCCAGCCGGGCGCAGGCCCGGCGCAGGTGGCCGCGGGCTCCGGCGGAGAGCCGGGCGCCCAGTTCGCCGCGGGCGACCAGCGCCACCGACAGGCCGGGCCGGGCTTCGGCGATCTCGGTGGCGGTCTCGATACCGGTCAACCCGTCGCCGACGACCAGCACACGCCCGCCTTCGCCCCGCCTGCCCAGGCCGTCCAGGTGCTCGCGCAGGCGCAGCGCCGAGGGCCGGGCGGCGATGTCGAACGCGTGCTCGGCCACGCCGGGGACGCCGCGGTCGTCGCCGTGGCTGCCGAGCGCGTAGAGAAGCGTGTCGTAGCCGAGCTCGCCGCCGCCGTCGGTGTCGGCCAGGGCGACGACCTGGCGCTCGGGGTCGACGGCGGTGACACTGGCCAGGCGCAGCCGGATCCCCGTGCCCGCGAAGACGTCGGCGAGTTTCGGAGCCTTGATCTCGTGGCCGGCCGCGAGTTCGTGCAGCCGCAGCCGCTGGACGAAGTCCGGCTCGGCGTTGACCACGGTGATCTCGGTGTCCGCCGGGGACAGCCGGCGGGCCAGGTTCCCGGCCACGTGGGCCCCGGCATAGCCGGCGCCGAGGACGACGATGCGGTGCTTCATGTGTCGCTCCTGTCGGTTCGCTTGCCTCCGCGAGTTGAGCGGAACGGCGCCCCGATTGCTGACAGGAACTACATGTGGCATGGGTCACAGGGTGGCAGGAGCGCCGCCCGACGACGCGCGCGACGCCGAGGCGGCGCAACTGCGGGCCGAGTTGAACGAGGTGACGATGACGTGGCATTGGTCCTGGCGGCGCGGCTGCGCAGTGGACCGGTCACCGACCACTACCGCTCCTTGAGGCGGCGGTCGACCTCCTCGGCGACCCGCCGGTGCAGCTCGGCCAACCGCTCGTCGGTGTACTTCGTCAGGTCGCCCGGGTCCGTGCCGCCGTCCGCCGCCTGCTCCCGTTGCTTCTGCTGCTCCCGGCGTTGCAGCTCCTGTTCCTCAGGCGAGCCGGGGGCGGCGTACGCGCACCGGACGAGGGTGCCGTCGGCGCTCTTCAGGCAGGTTGCCTCCCGGCCGTTGATCTGACCCCGGCCCTCCACCCGGTACCGGATGCTCTGCTCACTGCCGAGTGTGGCGGTCCACGTGCTGCCGCCGGTCGGCGCGACCTCGAACACCTGGTCGTCGTTCCAGCAGCAGACGTCCCGGTACTCCGCCTTGATCAGGGCGACGATCGCCTGAGGCGACGACCAGGTCGGGCTGAGCCGGTGCACGGTCAGCGGGGCGAGACCGCGGCCGGCGTGCCGGGTCGGCACGGTCGACACCGCCACCACCGAACTGGCCTCGCCCTGCGGGGTGAGCGGGGTGACGTACGCGCTGCGTCCACTGCCGTCGCGGTAGCGGAGGGTGAACTCCGACTCGTTGCCCTCGTTGGCGCCGTCCTCGGAGGCGTCCCAGCCGCTGCGCTCGAACCACCAGTCGGCGAAACCGCCGACGGCGGTGGTGCCCTCTCGCTGCCGGGCGGCCAGGCTGATCGGATAGGACGGTCCGGGCACCTTCGTCGTGTCGTCCGTGATCGTGACCTTTCCGGTTCGGCCGTCGTACCGCGCCACACCGGCCGGCCGTTCGGTCACCACCAGGATTCCGGTCTGCCGTTTCAGCGGTACCACCACGATCGGGTTGTCGCCCTCGCAGTAGACGTACGCGTCGTCGGCGGAGAACCGGGCCCAGCGCCGTTCGGCGGAGATCTTCCGGCCCAGGTTGTGGCTGAACCAGCCGCCGATCCGCGCGTCGGCGGCTGACACGTCGAACTGGCACCGCTGCTGCGCCCGGCTGTTGCCGCCGAGCGGTACCTCCTGCATCAGACCGACCTCGTAACCGGCCAACCAGCCGCGCCGCTCGACCAGGACGGAGAACCGGTCGGAGTCGGGCAGGTAGCTGACGTCGGTGATCTCGCCGGTGACGTCGCCCAGGTTGGGCGCGGCCTGTGCCTCGCCGACCAGGTACGGCGCACGTGCGGCCAGCTCCGGGACCGGATCGCTCACCACCCGCATGGTGGTCCCGTACGCCCGATCCTGGAGGTATTCGCCGTAGACCAGCCAGCACGCCCCAAGGGCCAGTCCGACGGCGGCGCCCAGCCAACCGAGGACGATGGTCCCCCTGGTCAACTCGGACGTGGTCGTGCGCCCGCGGAGCCGGTGGGTGAGCAGTCGCACCAGGGCCGGCGCCCCGGCGAGCAGGGCCAGCAGGGCCGGCGCTACCAGCCAGGGCACGAGTTTGCGCAGCTCCCACACGAGGACGGTGGTGGCGTACGAGGCGTACCAGCCGACCGCGCCGAGCAGGATGAGCAGGAAGATCGGCGTACCCGTCCGCAGCGCCCGACGCATCGACACCCTCCTACTGGTAGGACGAGCCCTGATCGTATTGAGGACGTCAAGACGCCTTGGTGCCGTCAGAGCGGCGCGACGACGATCAGCGGCAGCAGAGCCCGCACCCGAACCCGTGCTGCGAGCCGGTCACGGTGACGAGCCTGCCCTCGCGGCGCCAGTTCAGCGACCGGCCCTCAATCACCTGCCGAGGCAACCCCGTCATCCGACGATCATCACGATCGAAGCACCACCATGATTCGCGGCGATCATCGATGCCGGAGGGGCTCGCGACCGCGCACGAGGTCGTTAGCCGGGAATGCTCACGAAACAGATCCGAACGTGCGGTGGGCCCAATCGGCGAAGCTGGTCCAACCAACCTCCGGGTGGGCGGCATGCAGCGCGGCGATGTCGACCTGGTAGCCCGGCCCGTTCAAGAACGCCCACATCGCGTGCATGTCCGGATCGCCGATCTCGGCCAGCGGCACCCTCTCATGGCGCACTTCCCGTCCCAGCGCCGCGCCCAGTGCGGCCGCCATCTGGGCGGGGGTGGGGGCATCACCGGCCAGCTCGATGCGTCGCCCGACGTAGGGGGCGGGGTCGAGAAGCACCTGCGCAGCGAAGACCCCGTGGTCGGTGCGGGCAAGCTGCTGCAGCGGCCGATCCGCCGGCAGCGGCAGATCGAGCACCCCACTGCGAATGCGGTCCGCCCCGCCGAGCGCGTTGTCGAAGAAGTACGTCGGCCCCAAGATCGTGTAGGGGACGTCACCAGCAGCCAGCTCGGTTTCGACGCGCGCCTTGCTGTCGAAGTGGGGCACACCGCTTCCCTGATCGGCGCCGGCCACCGAGCTGAACACCAGGTGCGGCACCCGAGCTTCGCCGGCGGCTGCCAAGATCGCCCGCCCCTGGGCCACTTCGGCATCCACGCCCGCCTCGAACGGAGTCGTGAGCGCGAAGGTGGACCCCGCGCCCGCCATCGCCGTGGCCAGCGAGTTGGGATCATCCAGCGAACCCGCGACCACCTCGACGCCCCGGTCGGCCAGCCGGCGAGCCGCCGCCCGCTTCGGGTCGCGCACCAGCGCCCGCACCCGGGCCCCGCGGCCCAACAACGCCTCGACAACGGCGCTGCCCTGACCGCCGGTCGCCCCGAGCACCAAGATCGGCGCATCGGCCATCGAAGTCACCTCTTCTCAGCGAGCGAGCGCGGCGACCGGTCGTCGCCGCGCTCCACCGTATCCTCCCGCCTCGGCCGTCATCCCATCCTCGCGAACGTTCGCGGTGGCCGTTCCCAGCCGGCACGTCGGCGCCGGCTTGGTGGGCGCTCTGCAGGAAGGTGAGGACTGCCGCGCGCGGGTCGGCGGCGGCGCGGGCGTCGTCGTACGTCAGCAGCGCGAGGTGTCCACCCCGGATTCCGACCCAGCGTGCCTGCGCGGGTCGCAACGGTTCCCGATGAGACCGTCAGGCTCGGGCGCGGTGTAGGAGTAGAAGGCCGGTTCGGGAACGCACCTGGGTCACCGCACTAGGTGATCTCCTCGCACACCCTGCCGCTCACACCACCGCCGCGGCCCGCATGCGGGCGTACTCGACCTCCATGTCGGGTGGGCCGAAGCCGTGGTTGGCGTAGTCGGCCCGCATGTCCTCGATCGCGGCATCGAGCTCGGCCGACGGGCCGCCCTCGGCGAGCAGCACCACCAGCGGCTCCCACATCGCGCCGCCGAGATCGGGTATGCCGCGCAGCGCCTCGAGGTAACGGCCCGGCCGGAGCAGGTCGAGCGCGGTGTGGGCGAGCTGGTCGGCCGCACCGACCAGCAGCGCCGCAGCGCGGTCCAACTCTTCGGTCGTCGTCACGGTCGCCGGGTACCTGCCAGGGGCCAGTCGCAGGTGGTAGTAGCTGCCCTCCGGGCATTGGCGGGTCTCGACGAACCCGATCCGGTAGGACGTAGCGTTCCTGTCCAACGGGATCGAAGGCTGGCCCCAGCGGGCGGCACGCCAGTTCAGGTACTCCCACCAGGCAACCGGCACCACACCGATGCCCACGTTGACGAAGATCGTGCCGCCGCCGACGCTGCGCATCACACTCCGTCCGACATCGACCTGTGCGACGCCGTCGGTCGTGACGACCGACCAGGTCCCGCGAGTGCCCTGGAAGCCCAGCGGCCGCACAACGGCGCCGATGTCCTTGTTCAGCCGGCTCGTCGTCTGCGCGGGAGTGATCATCCGGTACACCGTAACCGCTCGACGCTCCCGTCGAGACGGCACGCGCCTGCGCCACTCGCGATACGCCGGCCCGGATAAATCACCTTGTTGCCCTGCTGGCCGCTGCCTACTGTGAGGCGATGATCTCGCGACTGCTGACGGTGACCTATGACGCCCACAACGCGGCCGGCCTGGCGCAGTTCTGGGCCGGCATGCTCGGCCGCCAGGTCGTCGAGGACGCCGGTGACGCGCTCCTGCCCGGCGAGGACGGCCAACTCAGCCTCCGGTTCGTCCCGAGCCGCGCGGAGCAGGTGGGGCCGAACCGCCGCATGCACCTCCACCTGACCAGCGCCAGCCACGACGACCAGCAGCACACGGTAGCCACTGCGCTGAGGCTCGGCGGAAGCCACCTCGACGTCGGGCAGCGCCCCGAGGAGGGGCACATCGTCCTGGCCGACCCCGAGGGCAACGAGTTCTGCGTGATCGAGCCGGGCAACGCCTTCCTCGCCGGGTGCTGCCTGCTCGGGGAACTCGCCTGCGACGGCACCCGGGAGGTCGGCCTCTTCTGGAGCGAGGCGCTGGGCTGGCCGCTGGTGTGGGACCAAAACCAGGAGACCGCGATCCAGTCACCGCACGGCGGCACGAAGGTCGCGTGGGGAGGCCCACCCGTGGCCCCGAAAGAGGCAAGGAACCCGCAGCGCTTCGACCTCGCCCCGGCCGGCGGCGACCAGCAGGCGGAAGTCGACCGGCTGGTCTCCCTCGGGGCCACCCGGCTCGAGGTCGATGCGGACGGCACCGTCGTGCTGGCCGATCCCGACGGCAACGAGTTCTGCGTGAGAGGAAACTGACCACAGCGCGGCCTCCTCGGCGCACCTGCTCCGCGACCTCTCGGTTCCTCTCCTACGCCGGCCGGTGGGGGGGGCCCCCGGCCGGGGGGGGGCCCCCGGCGCGGGGGCGCCCGCGGGGGCGCCGGGCCCCCGGGAGCGCCGCGCGGCGCCCCGGTGGCCCACCCCAGAG
>NZ_JBFAVI010000077.1:0-29448 GCF_040679695.1 Micromonospora sp. NPDC052213 | reverse complement strand
TTCGCGGCGGGCGCTTCGCGGCGGGCGCTTCGCGGCGGGCGCTTCGCGGCGGGCGCTTCGCGGCGGGCGCTTCGCGGCGGGCGCTTCGCGGCGGGGGCTTCGCCCGTGCCAGGGGGTGGCCGGCGGCGCGGCCGACCGGGCTGAGCTGGGGGAACGTGCCGGCGGGGAAAAGTGTCGTACCTCGGGGCTAGAGTTGCCGGGGCGCCTTTCCTGTGCGCAGACAACCGCTCAGACCAGCCTCAGAGCGGACATTTCCTCCTCATCTTCTTCACCCGGGAGTACACGGACAGTGGCCGACCGACTGATCATCCGTGGCGCGCGCGAGCACAACCTGCGTGACGTCAGTCTCGACCTGCCCCGGGATGCCCTGATCGTCTTCACCGGGCTCTCCGGGTCGGGCAAGTCGAGCCTGGCCTTCGACACGATCTTCGCCGAGGGGCAGCGCCGCTACGTCGAGTCGCTGTCGTCGTACGCGCGGCAGTTCCTCGGCCAGATGGACAAGCCGGACGTCGACTTCATCGAGGGCCTCAGCCCGGCCGTCTCCATCGACCAGAAGTCCACCTCGCGCAACCCGCGCTCGACGGTGGGCACCATCACGGAGGTCTACGACTACCTCCGGCTGCTGTTCGCCCGCATCGGCGAGCCGCACTGTCCGGTCTGCGGCGAGCGGATCTCCCGGCAGACCCCGCAGCAGATCGTCGACCGCGTCCTCGCCATGGCCGAGGGCACCCGGTTCATGGTGCTCGCGCCGGTGGTGCGCGGCCGCAAGGGCGAGTACGTCGACCTCTTCGCCGAGCTCCAGGCCAAGGGTTACGCCCGGGCCCGGGTCGACGGCGTGGTGCACCCGCTCACCGAGCCGCCGAAGCTGAAGAAGCAGGAGAAGCACACCATCGAGGTGGTGATCGACCGGCTCACCGTCAAGCCGAGCGCCAAGCAGCGGCTGACCGACTCGGTCGAGGCCGCCCTGGGCCTCTCCAACGGCCTCGTGCTGCTCGACTTCGTCGACCTGGCCGAGGGCGACCCGGAGCGCGAGCGGCGCTACTCCGAGCACCTGGCCTGCCCCAACGACCACCCCCTCGCCATCGAGGACCTGGAGCCCCGGGTCTTCTCCTTCAACGCGCCCTACGGGGCGTGCCCGGAGTGCACGGGCATCGGCACCAAGAAGGAGGTCGACCCCGAGCTGGTCGTCCCCGACCCCGAGCGCAGCCTGCGCGAGGGCGCCATCCAGCCCTGGTCGACCGGGCACAACCTGGAATACTTCCTCCGCCTGCTGGAGGCCCTCGGCGAGGCCGAGCACTTCGACGTCGACACCCCGTGGCGGGCCCTGCCGTCCCGGGCCCAGAAGACGATCCTGCACGGCTCCGACGACCAGGTGCACGTGCGCTACCGCAACAAGTTCGGCCGCGAGCGCTCCTACTACACCGGCTTCGAGGGCGTGGTGCAGTGGATCGAGCGCCGGCACACCGACACCGAGTCGGAGTGGTCGCGGGAGAAGTACGAGGGCTACATGCGGGACGTGCCGTGCGCGGCCTGCGGCGGCGCCCGGCTCAAGCCCGAGGTGCTCGCGGTGACCCTGGCCGGCAAGAGCATCGCCGAGGTCTGCAACCTGTCGGTCGGCGAGGCCGCCGACCTGCTCGCCGGCATCGAGCTGACCGACCGGCAGAAGATGATCGCCGAGCGGGTGCTCAAGGAGATCAACGCCCGGCTGAAGTTCCTGCTCGACGTCGGCCTGGACTACCTCTCCCTGGACCGCCCGGCCGGCACCCTCTCCGGCGGTGAGGCGCAGCGCATCCGGCTGGCCACCCAGATCGGCTCCGGCCTGGTCGGGGTGCTCTACGTGCTCGACGAGCCGTCGATCGGGCTGCACCAGCGGGACAACCACCGGCTCATCGAGACCCTGGTCCGGCTGCGCGGCCTGGGCAACACGCTGATCGTGGTCGAGCACGACGAGGACACCATCCGCACCGCCGACTGGATCGTCGACATCGGCCCGGGCGCCGGCGAGCACGGCGGCAAGATCGTGCACAGCGGCTCGGTGCCGGCGCTGCTGGAGAACCCGGAGTCGGTGACCGGGGCGTACCTGTCCGGCCGTCGGTCCATCCCGACGCCGCAGCAGCGCCGCCCGCAGACCCCCGGCCGGGAGTTGGTCGTGCACGGCGCGCGCGAGCACAACCTGCGCAACCTGACCGTGTCGTTCCCGCTGGGTCAGCTCATCGCGGTCACCGGGGTCAGCGGCTCCGGCAAGTCCACGCTGGTCAACGACATCCTCTACGCGGTGCTGGCCAACCAGATCAACGGCGCGCGGCTGGTCCCCGGCCGGCACACCCGGGTCTCCGGGCTGGAGCACGTCGACAAGGTGGTCGGCGTCGACCAGTCGCCGATCGGGCGTACCCCGCGGTCCAACCCGGCCACCTACACGGGGGTCTGGGACCACGTCCGCAAGCTCTTCGCGGAGACCACCGAGGCAAAGGTCCGGGGGTACGGTCCGGGCCGGTTCTCGTTCAACGTCAAGGGCGGCCGCTGCGAGGCGTGTTCCGGCGACGGCACCATCAAGATCGAGATGAACTTCCTGCCCGACGTGTACGTCCCGTGCGAGGTCTGCAAGGGCGCCCGCTACAACCGGGAGACCCTGGAGGTCCACTACAAGGGCAAGACCGTCTCCGACGTGCTGGAGATGCCGATCGAGGAGGCGGCGGAGTTCTTCTCCGCGATCCCGGCCATCCACCGGCACCTCAGGACGCTGGTGGACGTCGGCCTGGGCTACGTCCGGCTCGGCCAGCCCGCGCCGACGCTGTCCGGCGGCGAGGCGCAGCGGGTCAAGCTCGCCTCGGAGCTGCAGAAGCGCTCCACCGGCCGGACGGTCTACGTCCTCGACGAGCCGACCACCGGCCTGCACTTCGAGGACATCCGCAAGCTGCTGATGGTGCTGGAAGGGCTGGTCGACAAGGGTAACACGGTGATCACGATCGAGCACAACCTCGACGTGATCAAGTCGGCCGACTGGCTGATCGACATGGGCCCCGAGGGCGGCCACCGGGGCGGCACGGTGCTCGCCACCGGCACCCCCGAGGAGGTCGCCGAGGTGCCCGAGAGCCACACCGGGCAGTTCCTGCGGCAGGTGCTCAAGCTCGACGGCGAGGCCAAGGGCGCGGCGGCGGCCACCTCCCGGGCGGCCAAGGCCAACGGCGCGAAGTCCCGCGCGCGGAAGGTCCCGGCCGGGGCCCGCTGAGGCGCGCCGGCACCCGACCGGGCGGGCCGCCGGGCCCGTCCGGCCAGCCCGGCGCTCGCCGATCGGGTGAACCGTCGGGCACAGTGTTGCGTGTACCCGAGCGTGGCCGCGGATCATCACTGGGCGGCGGCAGCCGAGAGAGAGGCAAGGCATGAGTGACGAGCAGGAGCTGACCGGGCCGGCGACGCAGACCCGGCGCGCCCTTCTCACGGGCGCCGGCGCGGTCGGCGCGGCGGTGGTCCTGGCTGCCTGCGGCAGCGACGACTCCGGCGGCGGCGCGATCCCGACCAGCGGCGGCCCGGCGGTGCCCAGCAGCGGCGACGCCGGCGGCGGCGACCGCGCGGGTGCGCAGTCGTTGGCCCGCACCGCCGACATCCCGGTCGGCGGCGGCGCCGTCTACCCCGCCCAGGGCGTGGTGATCACGCAGCCGACCGCGGGTGATTTCAAGGCCTTCGACTCGATCTGCACGCACCAGGGCTGCCCGGTGACCAACGTCGACGGCGGCACCATCAACTGCACCTGCCACTTCAGCAAGTTCTCCATCGAGGACGGCTCGGTGAAGGGCGGCCCGGCCACCAAGCCCCTCCCGCCGAAGAACATCAAGGTCACGGGCGACCAGATCTCGCTGGCCTGACCGGACGCACCGCGGCCGGCGACCCCGCCGGGTCGTCGGCCGTCGGCATCCCGTCGTGGCGTCCGCGTCGACCGTCGCCCGGCCGGCGGGGGTTCCCGGAGTGCGGCCGGCGGCAGGAACGGCTCCAGCACCAGGACACCGGCCGCGTCGCCGGCGGGTCGTCCACCGGGCCCGGGCGGGTGGGGCGGTGCCTGCGCTCCTGACGGGGGCTGTCGGGGGTGCGGACTAGGCTTGCTGCCGTGGCTGACCCCTCGACCTACCGTCCCGCGCCCGGCACGATCCCGGAGTCACCCGGGGTCTACCGGTTCCGCGACGGCACCAGCCGGGTGATCTACGTCGGCAAGGCGAAGAACCTGCGCAGCCGCCTCAACTCCTACTTCGCCGATCTGTGGGGCCTGCACCAGCGCACCCAGCAGATGGTCACCACCGCCGAGTCGGTCGACTGGGTCACGGTCGGCACCGAGGTCGAGGCGCTCCAGCTCGAATACACCTGGATCAAGCAGTACGATCCGCGCTTCAACGTCCGCTACCGCGACGACAAGTCGTACCCCTATCTGGCGGTCACCCTCGACGAGGAGTTCCCGCGCCTGCAGGTGATGCGGGGCGCCAAGCGCAAGGGGGTGCGCTACTTCGGGCCCTACTCGCACGCGTGGGCGATCCGCGAGACGCTCGACCTGCTGCTGCGGGTCTTCCCGGCCCGCACCTGCTCCGCCGGGGTGTTCAAGCGCGCCGGCCAGGTCGGCCGCCCCTGCCTGCTGGGCTACATCGGCAAGTGCTCGGCGCCGTGCGTCGGCAGCGTCACCCCGGAGCGGCACCGCGAGATCGTCGACGGTTTCTGCGAGTTCATGGCGGGCCGCACCGACACGATGGTCCGCAAGCTGGAACGGGAGATGACCGAGGCCAGCGAGCAGTTGGAGTTCGAGCGGGCGGCCCGGCTGCGCGACGACATCGCCGCGTTGCGCCGGGCGATGGAGAAGCAGACGGTGGTGCTCGGCGACGGCACCGACGCCGACGTGGTCGCGTTCGCCGACGACCCCCTGGAGGCGGCCGTCCAGGTGTTCCACGTCCGCGACGGCCGGGTCCGGGGCCAGCGCGGCTGGGTGGTGGAGAAGACGGAGGACCTGACCACGGGCGACCTGGTGCACCACTTCTGCACGCAGGTCTACGGCGGCGAGCAGGGCGAGGCCGACGTGCCGCGCGAGCTGCTCGTGCCGGAGTTGCCCGCCGACGCCGTCGCGCTGGCCGACTGGCTCTCCAGCCACCGGGGCAGCAGGGTGACGCTGCGGGTGCCGCAGCGCGGCGACAAGCGGTCCCTGCTGGAGACGGTCGAACGCAACGCCAAGGACGCCCTCGCGCGGCACAAGCTGCGCCGCGCCGGCGACCTGACCACCCGGAGCAAGGCCCTCGACGAGATCAGCGAGGCGCTCGACATGCGCACCTCGCCGCTGCGCATCGAGTGCTTCGACATCTCGCAGATCCAGGGCACCGACGTGGTGGCCAGCATGGTCGTCTTCGAGGACGGGCTGCCCCGCAAGAGCGAATACCGACGGTTCATCATCCGTGGCGCCACCGACGACCTCTCCGCCATGTCGGAGGTGCTGCGCCGCCGCTTCGCCCGTTATCTCGACGCCCGCGCCGAGACCGGTGAGGTGGGCGTCGAGCCGGCCGACGACCCTGACGCCCCGGCCGGGCAGGCCGGGTCCGACGAGCCGCGGGTCGGCACCCTGATCGACCCGACCACCGGCCGGCCGCGCAGGTTCGCGTACCCGCCGCAGCTGGTGGTGGTCGACGGCGGCGCGCCTCAGGTCGCGGCGGCGGCCCAGGCCCTCGCGGAGCTGGGCGTCGACGACGTGGCGCTCTGCGGCCTGGCGAAGCGGCTGGAGGAGGTCTGGCTGCCCGACGACGAGTTCCCGGTCATCCTGCCGCGCACGTCCGAGGGGCTCTACCTGCTGCAACGGGTGCGCGACGAGGCCCACCGCTTCGCCATCACCTTCCACCGGCAGCGGCGCTCGAAGCGGATGACCGAGTCGGCGCTGGACAAGGTCCCCGGCCTGGGCGAGGTGCGGCGCAAGGCGCTGCTGCGGCACTTCGGCTCACTCAAGCGGCTCTCCGCCGCCACCGTCGAGGAGATCACCGAGGTGCCCGGCGTCGGTCGGCGCACCGCCGAGGCGATCCTCGCCGCCCTCGGCGGTGAGCCGTCCGCGCGGTCCTGACTGCCAGCCCAGACGCCTCTGCTCCGTGCCGTACCGGTCCTTCCGGGCCCTCGCCTTCTTCCGGACCCCCGAGCTGCCGGCGGTACGGCCGCCGGCCCACCCCCACCGAGCCGCCGCCGTCCCCGACTGCGTCAGGGTCTTGACATCCGGCAGGTTCGATATACGGTCAAGGCCGTAATGCGGCCCCGTGATGGTGGGTAGGAAACCGTCGACAGCCGCGAATCTTCCTTCACGCCACCGCTCTGACGGAGGTCGAATTGCTCATATCGATGCGGAAACTGCGCTTGGCCATAGCGGCCGGTGTCCTCGTGGCGTCAACGGGTAGCGGGGCTCTCGCCGCTGCGCCGGCCCAGTCGCCGACCGTGGACCCGGTCGTGCGCAACGGTGGATTCGAGGATCCTGTCTCGGCTACCGCAATTCCGGGCTGGACCCAAAGATACGGGACGGGCGGCTTCAGCGTTGTCGCATCGCCGACGCGCGGCGGGTCGCAGGCGCTTTCCATGGAGGATCCCAGCAACACCGGCCAGTTTGGCCTGCTCAGCGACCCGGTGCCGGTGATCGCTGAGCAGAAGTACGACTTCGGGGCCTGGGTGCTCGTCAAGCGGGGCATTCCGTCGATCGTCGTCTACTACTACGACGCGGCGGGGCGGCAGCTGTCCAGTAGCTCGCACCGCATCTACTACGGCGACCCGACCGCCTGGGCCTGGGAAGGGGTGACCGCGACAACCCCCGCGGGGACGGCCACCGCCCGGATCCTGCTCTACTCGTCCACCGGCGATGTCACCGGCGTCACCTGGGACGACGTCACGTTCCGGCGCGCTGTGCCGCGGACCGAGACCTCCATCGGGCACCCTGTGGTGGCCGCCAACATCCTCGACACCGCGTACGGTGTGGGGCCCGACGGTCGCGAGGAGATATACGCCGTCACCACGGGTACGCCCGCCCGGTTCGAGGTGATCGACGTAGCGTCCGGCGATCTCAGGCACGCGGTCTCCCTGCCCGCTGGCGCACAGGGATCATGGACAGTCATCACTGGCGGCGACGGCTCGGTCTACGTCGGTGCCTACAACGACGGGCGGCTCTACCGCTGGTCGCCGTCGACCGCCAAGCTGGAGTCGCTGGGCCGGGCCACCCCGAACGCCATGTACCTGTGGGACCTGGAGGTCGACGAGAACGGCATCGTCTGGGGTGGCACCTACCCGAAGGGTGAGGTGTTCAGCTTCAACCCCGCCACCGGTGACTTCACCAGCTACGGCAGCGTCTCGGAGGAGGCCTACGTGCGCAGCGTCGCCGTCGCCGACGGACTGGTCTACGCCGGCCTCGGCAGCTCGAAGCCGCGCATCGTCGTGCTCGATCCCGGAACCGGAACCCGGCGCACCATCGAACTCCCCGCCGAGCACCGCGACAACGAGTTCGTCTACTTCCTCGACATCCGGGGCGACACGATGTTCGCCCGGGTCACCCCGGGCAACCACCTGCTCGCCTACGACCTGAAGCGAGGTGAGTGGGCCACCGATCTCGGGCCGACCTCGTTCGGCAGTGTGTCGGAGCCCGGGCCGCAACGGGACGTCTACTACATCGACGCGGCCGGTGAGCTGCGTGCCTACAACCTCACGTCCGGCCAGGTGCGGGGGACGGGCATGAAGAACCTCAAACCGGCGCGGGACTTCGGCTGGGTGCACCTGGGCAGCGCAGACTTCCCGGGCAACACGCTCGCGTTCATGTACCAGACCGGCGAGCTGGCTCTCTACAACCCGGTCACCGGAAAGCACGACATCCGCCAGGCCGACGTGGAGACGGCACCGATCAAGATCCAGTCGATCGGCCGGGGACCCGACGGTCGGATCTACACCGGCGGTTACATGTACGAGGGTGTCTCCGCGTACGACCCGGCGACGGGGACCACCGAGCAGCTGCCGCGCGGGCACGTCGGGCAGGTCGAGGGGATGCTGGCCCACGACGGCGACCTCTACCTCGGGACGTACACCCGGGCCAACCTGTACCGGTACGACCCGACGCGGCAGTGGGACGGCGCCACCAACCCCGAGCACATCGGCGCCCTGGAGCACCTCGAGCAGGACCGGCCGTTCGCCTGGGCGTCCGTGGGCGACCGGGTGGCCTTCGGCACCGTCCCCTCCTACGGCAAGCTCGGCGGGGTTCTCGGCCTGTACGACCCGCAGACCGGGGAACTTGTCACGCACCGGGATGTCGTTCCGGGCCACAGTATCGTGTCGCTGGCCGCGGCGGGCCAGGTGCTCTTCGCCGGCACCTCCGTCCACGGTGGGCTGGGCTCCACGCCGACGGACCGGACCGCGAAGATCTTCGCCTGGGACACCACCCGCGCCGCCAAGCTGTGGGAGATCACGCTCAGCCCGGAGGTTGAGGCCGTGACCGCCCTGACCGTCGCCCCGAACGGCAACCTCTGGGCGATCGACATGGGTCGGTTGTACGAGCTGGACCCGGCCACCGGCCAGGTGCTGCGCAAGACCCAGCTCACCCCGTACCTGTGGCAGGGGGCCGCCGTCTGGGTCAGCGCGGACCTCGAGTTCGCCGAGGACGGCACCCTGTACGCGTTGAGCCGGGGCAACCTCTTCCAGGTCGATCCGACGACACTGGAGTCACGGAAGTTGGCCGCCGGGATCACCAACTACACCTTCGCCCGTGACGGGCACACGTTGTACTACACCCGTTCCGACGAGGTGTTCCGCCTCAGCCCTGAGGCAGACTCCGCCGGCTGATCCGGACCGCCGGGCCGCTCCGGCGATCAAACCGCGATCGGGTCGGGAGGTTCTGCCTCCCGACCCGATCGTCGCGTCCGGCGAACCCCGTCGCCGGCAGCTACGGTCGAGTAGCCGCTGGCTCAGCCGGCCGCCGGTCACTCGCCCAGGACGGTCAGGATCTGCTCGCCGTACTTCGCCAGCTTGTTCTCGCCGACGCCGCTGACCCGGGACAGCTCCGCCAGGGAGGCCGGCGCGTCGGTGGCGATCTGCCGCAGCGTCGCGTCGTGGAAGATCACGTACGCCGGGACGCCCTGCTCCTTGGCGGTGGCCGCCCGCCACGCGCGCAGCCGCTCGAAGACCCCGGCGGCTGCCGGGGACAGGTCGGCCACGACGGTGGCCGCCCCCCGCGGCTTGGCCGCCCGGGGCGAGGCGACCCGCTCCGGCTCGCGCCGCATCATCACCGTGCGGCGGCGGCCCAGCACCTCCGCGCTGGCCTCGGTCAGGGCCAGCGTGCCGTAGTCGCCCTCGACCGCCAGCAGCCCCTCGGCCAGGAGTTGGCGCACCACGCCGCGCCACTCGGCCTCGCGCAGCTCGCCGCCGATGCCGAACACGGTCAGCGAGTCGTGGCCGTACTGGGTGACCTTGTCGGTCGTGCGGCCGAGCAGGATGTCGACGCAGTGCCCCGCGCCGAAGCGCTGGTTGCGTTCCCGGTCGAGCCGGAACACCGTGGAGAGCAGCTTCTGCGCCGCGACGGTGCCGTCCCACGACTCCGGCGGGTCGAGGCAGGTGTCGCAGTTGCCGCAGGCGGCCGTCGCCTGCTCGCCGAAGTAGTCGAGCAGTTGGGCGCGGCGGCAGCGGACCGTCTCGCAGAGGGCCAGCATCGCGTCGAGGTGGGCGGCGAGGTTGCGCCGGTGGGCGAGGTCGCCCTCCGAGGTCTCGATCAACTTGCGCTGCTGCACCACGTCCTGCAGCCCGTACGCCAGCCAGGCGGTCGACGGCAGCCCGTCCCGCCCGGCGCGGCCGGTCTCCTGGTAGTAGCCCTCGACGGACTTGGGCAGGTCGAGGTGGGCGACGAAGCGGACGTCGGGTTTGTCGATGCCCATGCCGAAGGCGATGGTCGCCACCATCACCAGGCCGTCCTCGCGCAGGAACCGCTGCTGGTTCCGCGCGCGGGTCGCTGCGTCCAGGCCGGCGTGGTAGGGCAGCGCGGCGATGCCGTTGGCGGTGAGGAACTCCGCCGTCTTGTCCACGGAGGCGCGGGACAGGCAGTAGACGATGCCGGCGTCGCCGGGGTGTTCGTCGCGCAGCAGGCCCAGCAACTGCTTGCGGGGCTCGCGCTTGGGCACGATCCGGTACTGGATGTTGGGCCGGTCGAAGCTGGCCACGAAGTGCCGGGCGTCGGTGAGCTTCAGCCGGGTGGCGATCTCGGCGCGGGTCGCGCTGGTCGCGGTGGCCGTGAGCGCGATCCGGGGCACGTCCGGCCAGCGTTCGTGCAGCATCGACAGGGCGAGGTAGTCGGGGCGGAAGTCGTGCCCCCACTGCGACACGCAGTGCGCCTCGTCGATGGCGAACAGGCCGATCCGGCCCCGGTCGAGCAGCTGCTGCACCGGGCGGGTGCCCAGCGCCTCCGGGGCGAGGTAGAGCAGGTCCAGCTCGCCACCGACGAACGCCCGCTCCACCGCGCGGCGGGCGTCGAGGTCCTGCGTCGAGTTGAGGAAGCCGGCCCGCACGCCGACCGCGGTCAGCGCGTCGACCTGGTCCTGCATCAGCGCGATCAGCGGCGAGACCACCACCGCCACGCCGTCACGCACCAGCGCCGGGATCTGGTAGCACAGTGACTTGCCGCCACCGGTCGGCATCAGCACCAGCGCGTCGCCGCCGGCCACCACGTGGTCGATCACCTCCTGCTGGAAGCCGCGGAAGGCGTCGTAGCCGAACACCCGGCGCAGCGTCTCCAGGGCGTCGGACGTGCGCAGGTCGGTGGGGGAAGCCATCCGGGGATTCTACGAACCGCCCCCGACACCCGGCCGGCCCGAGCCGCCCCGGCGCGCCGGCCGCGCCCGGACGGCCGGACACCGGCGGCTGCCCACCGCCCGCCGGGCGGGGCGGCCGGGCCGGACGCCGACGGCGGTGCGGCAGCCCGCCGGGCCACGCCGCCCGCGGGCGTACGTCGGTGGGCCGGCAGCGGCGGGATAGAGTCGCAGATTGACCACGCGCGGCCGGGGGTCCCGGCCGCGGCGCCACGGCTGGGGGGTAGTGGGTGAGCGAGGCGCGTACGGCCGAGGATCGGGGCGCGACGGTGACGGGGCAGCCGGCCCCGGCGGAGCCGGACACCACCCTGGTGGTGGTTACCGGCCTCTCCGGCGGCGGTCGCAGCACGGTCGCCCGGGCGCTGGAGAACGTCGGCTTCTACGTGGTGGACAACCTGCCCCAGGCGCTCATGCTCGACATGGCGGAGCTGGCGTTCAAGGCCGGCGGGGCGGCCCGGCGCACCGCGATGGTGCTGGACGTGCGCTCGCGCGCCTTCTCCACCGACCTGGCGGGGGCGATCCGGGAGCTGAAGGAGCGCGGCTTCTCGCCCCGGGTGGTGTTCGTCGACGCCGACGACGAGGTGCTGATCCGGCGGTTCGAGAGCGTCCGCCGGTCGCACCCGTTGCAGGGCGACGGGCGGCTCGCCGACGGCATCGCGGTCGAGCGCGGCCTGCTGGAGGAGGCCCGCGACCAGGCCGACGTGATCATCGACACCAGCCACCTGAACGTCAACCAGCTCCGCCGCCGCATCGAGGAGCTGTTCGGCGGCGAGGACGCCCGCCGGCTGCGGGTCACCGTGCTCTCCTTCGGCTTCAAGTACGGCCTGCCGCCGGACGCCGATTTCGTGCTCGACGCCCGTTTCCTGCCCAACCCGTACTGGGTGCCCGAGCTGCGCGAGCACACCGGCCGGGAGGAGGCGGTCAGCTCGTACGTGCTGGGGCAGGAGGGCGCGGACGCCTTCGTCGCCTCGTACGCCGATCTGGTCAACGCCACCACCGCCGGCTTCGAGCGGGAGGGCAAGCGCTACCTGACCGTCGCGGTCGGCTGCACCGGCGGCAAGCACCGCAGCGTGGCCATCGCCGAGGAGTTGGCGGCCCGGCTGCGCCAGTCCGGCCTGGCCGCCAACGCCCAGCACCGCGACCTGGGGCGCGAGTGACGGCGACGCGGGTGGTCGCCTTCGGCGGCGGGCACGGCCTGTCCGTCTCGCTGCGCGCGTTGCGCCGCTGCGCCCCCGAGCTGGACCTGGACATCACGGCGGTGGTCACCGTCGGCGACGACGGCGGCTCCAGCGGCCGGCTGCGCGCCGAGCGGGGCGGCCTGCCCCCGGGCGACCTGCGGCAGGCGCTGGTGGCGCTGGCGGGGGACCACCCCGCCACGCGACGCAGCGCGGGCCTGTTCCAGCACCGCTTCGCCGAGGTGCCGCCGCCGGGGTCCGGGGACCCGGCCCCTGGGCGGGGCGACGGGCTGGCCGGGCACGCGGTGGGCAACCTCGTGCTCTGCGGGCTGATGGAGCTGCTCGGCGACCCGGTGGCCGCCCTGGAGCACGCCGGTGCGATGCTCGGCGCGGTGGGCCGGGTGCTGCCGATGTCCTGCGAGCCGGTGGGCATCGAGGCGCGGGTGCGCGGCGCCGACCCGGGCCGGCCGGACGAGGTGCGTACGGTCACCGGCCAGCACCAGGTCGCGGTGACCACCGGCCGGGTGGAGTCGCTGCGGCTGACCCCGGTCGCCCCGCGGGCCTGCCCGCAGGCGGTCGCCGCGATCGGCGCGGCGGACTGGCTGATCTTCGGGCCGGGCAGCTGGTACACGAGCGTGCTGCCGCACCTGCTGGTGCCGGAGTTGGCCGCCGCCGTCGTCGCCAGCCCGGCGCGGCGGTTGGTGACGCTGAACCTCGCGTCGGAGAAGGAGACGCTCGGGCTCTCCCTGGCCGACCACCTGGCGGCGTTGCGCTGGTACCTGCCGGAGCTGAAGGTCGACCATGTGGTCGCCGATTCCAAGGCGGCGGGTGACCCCGAACCGGTCGAACGTGCGGCAGAATCGCTGGGTGCCCGGCTGGTCCTCGCTCCCGTCGCGGTCACCGACGGCACTCCCCGTCATGATCCGGCCGCCCTGGGCGCCGCACTGGTGCCTGTCCTGGGCGCCGATCGTTAGACACGTACGTAATCTCCGGCGACACGCCGGAACAGGTCCGTGAGGGGACGCACAATGGCGATGACGGCTGCGGTCAAGGACGAGCTGAGTCGGGTCGACGTGCCCAAGCCCTGCTGTCGGCGGGCGGAGATGGCGGCGCTGCTGCGCTTCGCCGGCGGGCTGCACATCGTCTCCGGTCGGGTGGTGGTGGAGGCCGAACTCGACACCGGGGCGGTGGCCCGGCGGCTGCGGCGGGAGATCGCCGAGGTCTACGGCTACCCCAGCGAGATCCACGTGCTGGCCTCCGGCGGCCTGCGCAAGGGCAGCCACTTCATCGTGCGCGTGGTCAAGGACGGCGAGGCCCTCGCGCGGCAGACGGGGCTGCTCGACGTGCGGGGCCGCCCGGTGCGGGGCCTGCCGCCGCACGTCGTCGCCGCGAACGTCTGCTGCGCGGTGTCGGCCTGGCGGGGCGCGTTCATGGCGCACGGCTCGCTGACCGAGCCCGGCCGCTCCAGCGCGCTGGAGATCACCTGCCCCGGCCCCGAGTCGGCGCTGGCCCTGGTCGGCGCGGCCCGCCGGATCGGCATCACCGCCAAGAACCGCGAGGTGCGCGGGGTGGACCGGGTGGTGGTCAAGGACGGCGACGCGATCGCCGCGCTGCTCACCCGCATCGGCGCGCACTCCAGCGTGCTGGCCTGGGAGGAGCGCCGGGTCCGCCGCGAGGTCCGGGCCACCGCGAACCGGCTGGCCAACTTCGACGACGCCAACCTGCGCCGCTCGGCGCGCGCCGCGGTGGCCGCCGCCGCCCGGGTCACCCGGGCGCTGGAGATCCTCGCCGACGACGCCCCGAACCACCTGACCTCGGCCGGTCAGCTGCGCCTGGAGCACCGGCAGGCGTCGCTGGAGGAGCTGGGCGCGCTGGCCGACCCCCCGCTGACCAAGGACGCCATCGCCGGCCGGATCCGCCGGCTGCTGGCGCTGGCGGACAAGCGGGCCCGGGACCTGGGCATCCCGGATACGGAAGCAGCCGTCACGCCCGACATGCTCGTGGTCTGATAGGACGGTGAGGCGTCGCGCCGCGGACGGATCTCCACCCGCCGCAGCGCGGCGGCACACGCTCGGATAGGGTCGCTGCGTACGGCAAGGGGGCCGGCACTGGCACTCCTCGCCGTGCACACCGCCTCGGGCGGTCAGGTCTCCACGACCGCGGCGGGGTGGCCGAGATGAACCGTCAACGGCCGGCTCCAACGGTCGGCGCACACCACTTCGCCGGCTGTTATCCCACGCCGGCGGACAGAACGCGAGGAGATGGGACCTGTGACCATCCGGGTTGGCATCAACGGCTTCGGCCGGATCGGCCGCAACTTCTTCCGGGCAGTGCTGGCGTCCGGCGCTGACGTCGAGGTCGTGGCGGTCAACGACCTGACCGACAACGCGACGCTCGCCCACCTGCTCAAGTACGACAGCATCCTGGGTCGTCTCCCGCACGAGGTGAAGGCCACCGCCGACGAGATCACCGTGGGCGGCAAGACCATCAAGGCGTACGCCGAGAAGGACCCGGCGAAGCTGCCGTGGGGCGAGGTCGGCGCGGACGTGGTCATCGAGTCCACCGGCTTCTTCACCGACGCCACCAAGGCCAAGGCGCACGTCGACGGCGGCGCCAAGAAGGTCATCATCTCCGCCCCGGCGAAGAACGAGGACGTCACGGTCGTCATGGGCGTGAACCACGACCAGTACGACCCGGCCAAGCACACCATCATCTCCAACGCCTCGTGCACCACCAACTGCCTCGCCCCGATGGCGAAGGTCCTGCACGACACGTTCGGCATCCAGCAGGGCCTGATGACGACGATCCACGCGTACACGCAGGACCAGAACCTCCAGGACGCGCCGCACAAGGACCTGCGCCGTGCCCGCGCCGCCGCGCTGAACATCGTGCCGACCTCGACCGGCGCGGCGAAGGCGATCGGCCTGGTGCTGCCGGAGCTGAAGGGCAAGCTGGACGGCTACGCGCTGCGGGTGCCGATCCCGACCGGCTCGACCACCGACCTCACGGTCAACGTCAACCGGGAGACCACGGTGGACGAGGTCAACGCCGCGCTGAAGGCCGCCGCCGAGGGCCCGCTCAAGGGCATCCTGGTCTACAACGAGGACCCGATCGTCTCCGCCGACATCGTCACCGACCCGGCGTCGTGCATCTTCGACGCGCCGCTGACCAAGGTCGTCGGCAACCAGGTCAAGGTCGTCGGCTGGTACGACAACGAGTGGGGCTACTCCAACCGCCTGGTCGACCTGGTCAAGCTGGTGGGTCAGTCGCTGTGAGCATCCGTACCCTCGACGACCTGCTCGCCGAGGGGGTGTCGGGTCGGCGCGTGCTGGTGCGCGCCGACCTGAACGTCCCGCTCGACAAGCAGACCGGTGACATCACGGACGACGGCCGTATCCGGGCCGTCCTGCCGACGCTGGGCGCGCTTGTCGAGGCCGGCGCGAAGGTGGTCGTCTGCTCGCACCTGGGCCGCCCGAAGGGCGCTCCTGACCCGCAGTTCAGCCTCCGTCCGGTCGCCGGGCGGCTCGGCGAGCTGCTCGGGTCGCGGGTGCACTTCGCCACCGACACCGTCGGAGAGTCCGCCCGCGCCGCCGTGGAGGCGCTGGCCGACGGCGAGGTGGCGCTGCTGGAGAACCTGCGCTTCAACAAGGGCGAGACCAGCAAGGACGACGCCGAGCGGGGCGCGTTCGCCGACCAGCTCGCCCCCCTCGGCGACGCGTACGTCGACGACGCGTTCGGTGCCGTGCACCGCAAGCACGCCAGCGTCCACGACGTGCCGGCGCGGCTGCCGCATGTCGCCGGCCGGCTGGTGCTGCGCGAGGTGGAGGTCCTCTCGAAGCTCACGGGCGAGCCGGAGCGGCCGTACGTGGTGGTGCTCGGCGGCTCGAAGGTCTCCGACAAGCTCGCCGTGATCGAGGCGCTGCTGCCGACGGTCGACCGGTTGCTCATCGGCGGCGGGATGTGCTTCACCTTCCTGAAGGCGCAGGGCCACGAGGTGGGCTCCTCGCTGCTGGAGGAGGAGATGGTGGAGACCTGCCGCAACCTGCTGGAGCGCTCCGGGAACAAGATCCTGCTCCCGGTCGACGTGGTGGCCGCGGACGCGTTCGCCCCGGACGCCGCGCACGACACCGTGCCGGCCGACGGCATTCCCAGCAAGCGGGTGGGTCTCGACATCGGGCCGGAGACGGTCGCCGGGTTCGCCGCCGCCCTCAAGGGCGCGCGGACGATCTTCTGGAACGGCCCGATGGGCGTGTTCGAGATGCCGGCGTTCGCCCACGGCACGCGCGGGGTCGCCGAGGCGATCGCGAAGGCCGACGCGTTCACTGTGGTCGGTGGCGGTGACTCGGCGGCGGCGGTCCGCGCGCTGGGGCTGGACGAGTCCGCTTTCGGGCACATCTCCACCGGCGGTGGCGCCTCCTTGGAATACCTGGAGGGCAAGACCCTCCCCGGCATCGCGGCTCTGGAGAACTGATGGCGAGCGCCACCCGCCGGCCCCTGATGGCCGGCAACTGGAAGATGAACCTCAACCACCTCGAGGCCAACCTGCTGGTGCAGAAGCTGGCGGCCAGCCTGACCGAGAAGCAGCTCACCGACGTGGAGACGGTGGTCCTGCCGCCGTTCACCGACCTGCGTACCGTGCAGACCGCCGTCGACGGCGACAAGCTGCTGCTCGGCTACGGCGCGCAGGACCTGTCGCCGCACGCGTCGGGGGCCTACACCGGCGACATCTCCGGCCCGATGCTGGCCAAGCTCGGCTGCACGTACGTGGTGGTCGGGCACTCGGAGCGGCGCGCCTACCACCACGAGGACGACGCGATCGTCAACGCCAAGGTGCAGGCGGCGCTGACCCACGGGCTCACCCCGATCCTCTGCGTGGGGGAGGGGCTCGACGTCCGGGACCGGGGCACCCACGTGGCGCACTGCAGCGACCAGCTCGACGGCGCCCTGAAGGGGCTGACCGCCGAGCAGGTGGCGAAGGTCGTGGTGGCGTACGAGCCGGTCTGGGCGATCGGCACGGGCAAGACGGCGACCCCGGAGGACGCGCAGGAGGTGTGCGAGGCGGTCCGCCAGCGGCTGGCCGAGTCCTTCGGCCAGGACACCGCCGACCAGGTCCGGGTCCTCTACGGCGGCTCCGTCAAGTCCTCCAACGTCGCGGCGATCATGGCAAAGCCGGACGTCGACGGGGCGCTGGTGGGCGGCGCGAGCCTGGACGCCGAGGAGTTCGCGAAGATCTGCCGGTTCCCGGAGCACATCGCCCGCTGATCGCTCGCTATCCTTGACTCCGCCCGTCCGTCGGTCGGTGCCACCGTGCCCGATCTGCCCGGGCGAGGATCGTAACGAGAGGACTGACCCCAGCCATGCCGATCTGGTTCGCATACACGTTGATCGTGTTGCTGGTCATCACGAGCATCCTGCTGACCATGCTGATCCTGCTGCACCGTGGTAAGGGCGGCGGGTTGTCGAGCATGTTCGGTGGCGGCGTCAGCTCCAGCCTCGCCGGGTCGTCGGTGGCGGAGAAGAACCTCGACCGCTACACCGTCCTGGTGGGCATCGTCTGGTTCGCCTGCATCGTCGGGCTCGGGCTCTGGCTGCGCCTGCAGACGGCCAGCGGCGCCGTCTGAGCGCCGTCGAGTCGTACAATCTGCGCGCGGTCCGTCACTGACGGGCCGCGCGCAGTCCGTTTCACCCGCTGCACCGCGTCGCCCGCCGCCCCCTCCGCGGCGGTACCCCTCCCGACGACAGGAGCGAGCAGCCGTGCCGAGTGGCAACGTCATCCGGGGCACCCGCATCGGATCCACCCCCGAACGCCGCGCCGAGCGCTACCAGCCGGTCCCGTGCCGGGCGGTCACCTACTGGTGCCGCAACAACCACCACACCGAGATCCGCATTGCCGCCGACGCCGAGGTCCCGGAGGTGTGGGACTGCCCGCGGTGCGGCCTCCCCGCCGGGCGGGACGCGCAGAACCCGCCGGGCCGGGCCCGGCCGGAGCCCTACAAGACCCATCTGGCGTACGTGAAGGAGCGGCGCAGCGCCGAGGAGGGGGAGGCCATCCTGGCCGAGGCCCTCGCCGACCTGCGCCGCCGCCGCGGCCGTACCGCCGGGCAGTGAGGAGGGGGCCCTCGTCGACAGGCCCCCTCCGCACCCGCGTCAGCGCAGGCTGCGCAGGCGGGCCGGCACGTCGGCCGCCGCCGCCCGGTCCAGCAGCCAGAGCGTCCGACCCGTGCCCTGCACGCCGGCCGCCGGCAGTTGCACCGGCCCCGCCCCGGCCAGCGCCATGCCGACCGCCCGGGACTTGTCGGCGCCGCTGGCCACCAACCAGACCTCCTCGGCGGTGTTGATCGCCGGGAGGGTCAGGGTGGTCCGCACCGGCGGGGGCTTCGGGCTGCCGCGGACGGCGCTGACCGGCCGGGTGTCGTGGTGCACCGGGTGCTCCGGGAACACCGACGCCACGTGCCCGTCCTCGCCGACGCCCAGCATCAGCACGTCGAAGTGGGGGAGCGCGGCGTGGCCGGGACGCGCCGCCCGGGCCAGCTCCTCGGCGTAGCGGGCGGCCGCCTCCTCCGGATCGGGCCCGGCCGGCCCGTCGGAGGCGGGCATCGGGTGGACCCGGGCCGGGTCCAGCGGCACCACGTCCAGCAGGGCCGCCCGGGCCTGCGTCTCGTTGCGCTCCGGGTCGCCGGCGGGCAGGAACCGCTCGTCGCCCCACCAGACGTCCACCCGGGACCAGTCCACGGCGTCGCGGGCCGGCAGCGCCGCCACCGCCCGGTGCACCGCCGCGGCTATCCGCCCGCCGGTCAGCACCACCGACGCCTGGCCCCGCTCGGCCTGCGCGTCGAGCAGCTTGACCACCAGCCGGGCGGCCACCGCCTGGGCCAGCAGGTCGGCGTCGGCGTGGACGGCGACACTCGCCTCACTCATCTGATGTGCCTTCGTTTCTCCGGCCGCCGCGCGGTCGGTGTTCCTCGTGCGCCCGGCAGTCGGGCGCTCAGTGCTGGGCGCTCGTTCCCGCGTGCGCGGTCACCCCCGCCTCGGCCCGCTGCGCGGTGGCCGGGTCCTTCCAGACGTGCACCCGCTGCGCCGGGCGCTGGTCCAGGCCGGTCAGGCCGGCCGTGGTGCCCAGCGCCTCCGCGTAGACCTGGTCGGCGTCGAGCCGGCGCAGCTCCTCGGCCAGCTCGTCGCCGAGCGGCCGGCGGACGAGCGGCAGGTGCCGGTCCTCCTGGCCGGTACGCCGGAACGTCGCCACGCTGTCCTCCCGGGTCAGCGTCAGCTCGTCGCCGTTGGCGCAGCGCAGCTGCACCTCCCGCATGCGGGGGAACTCGTCGGTGCGCTGCCACACCGGGTCGATGCCGAGCCGGGCGGCCAGCCAGCCCCGCATCAGCGCGGCGGTGGGGTCGGAGGCCGGGGCGACCACGGTCGCCTCGGTCACCCGCGCCTGGGTGGTGTCGAACGCCCCGGCCACCAGCGTGCGCCACGGGGTGATCCGGGTCCACGCCAGGTCGGTGTCGCCCGGCGCGTAGTCCCGGGCCCGCTGGCGCAGCGCCTCGACGGGGTCGGCGGCCTGCGCGGCGTCGGTGATCCGCCGGTCGGCCACGACGCCGAGGAAGTCGGTGGCGATCTCGGCCGGCGGCTCGCCGTGCCACCACGTCACCACCGGCACGTCCGGCACCAGCAGCGGCATCACCACCGACTCGGCGTGCAGGGCGAGCCGCCCGTACATCCGGGTGACCACCGCCTCGCAGGGGCCGAGCCGACCGCCGACGACGATCTCCGCGTCGAGGCGGTTGCGCTCCCGCTCGACGTCGGAGCGGACCACCACCACCAGCCGGCAGGGGTGGGCGGCGGCAGCTATCGTGGCCGCCGCCTCCGCCTCGCGGACCCGCTTCTCGTCCACCACCACGATCAGGGTGAGCGCCATGCCGCTGGCCACCCCGCCGGCACTGCGCCGTTCGGCGGCGAGCGCCTTGACCACCTCGTTGCCGGTGGTGTCCCACAGGCCGATCACTGGAGCCTCCTGGTTGACTCGCTGGGCTTGCTCACGCTCTGCGCCAGGCCCGGCCCTCGCGGGCCAGCATCTCGTCGGCGGCGCGGGGCCCCCACTCACCGGCCCGGTACGGCTCCGGCTTCGTGCCCGCCCACGCGTGCTCCAGCGGGTCCACCACCTGCCAGCTCTGCTCGACCTCGGCGGCGTCCGGGAAGAGGGTGCGGTCACCGATGAGCACGTCCAGCACCAGCCGCTCGTACGCCTCGGGGCTGGACTCGGTGAACGCCTCGCCGTACTGGAAGTCCATCGCGATGTCGCGGACCTCCATCGTGGTGCCGGGCACCTTCGAGCCGAACTTGAGCACCACGCCCTCGTCGGGCTGCACCCGGATGACGAGCTGGTTGTTGCCCAGCGACTCCATGTCGGCGGCGTTGAACGGCAGGTGCGGCGCCTTCTTGAACATGATGGCGACCTCGGTGACGCGGCGCGGCAGCCGCTTGCCGGCCCGGATGTAGAACGGCACCTCCGCCCAGCGGCGGTTCTGGATGCCGAGCCGGACCGCCACGTACGTCTCGGTGGTCGAGTCCTCCGGGACGCCCTCCTCCTCCAGGTAGCCGACCGCGCGCTGGCCGCCCACCCAGCCGGGCAGGTACTGGCCGCGGACGGTGCCCTCCGCGATGTCCTTCGGCAGGGTGATCGCCCGCAGCACCTTGAGCTTCTCGGTGCGGATCTCGTCCGCGTCGAAGCTCGTCGGCTCCTCCATCGCCACCAGCGCCAGCAGTTGGAGCAGGTGGTTCTGGAGCACGTCCCGGGCCGCGCCGGCCGAGTCGTAGAAGCCGGCGCGGGTGCCGATGCCGACGTCCTCGGCCATGGTGATCTGCACCGAGTCGACGTACTTGGAGTTCCACAGCGGCTCGAACAGGTTGTTGGCGAACCGCAGGGCGAGGATGTTCTGGACGGTCTCCTTGCCCAGGTAGTGGTCGATGCGGAAGACGTCCTTGCGGGTGAAGACGTCGTCGACCAGGTCGTTGAGCGCCTTCGCCGAGGGCAGGTCGTGCCCGAACGGCTTCTCGACCACCACCCGGCGCCAGCCGCCGGACTTGGCGTTGTCGGCCATTCCAGTGCGGGCCAGCTGCTTGAGCACCACGGGGAACGCCGCCGGGGGGATGGAGAAGTAGAAGGCGGCGTTGCCCGGGATGCCGTGCGTCTGGCGCAGCTCGTCGAGGGTGGCGGCGAGGTGGTCGAACGCGGCGTCGTCGTCGAACGAGCCGCCCACGAACTTGATGTTGCCGACCAGCCGCGCCCACACCTCCTCCCGCCAGGGGGTGCGGGCGTGCTTCTTGGCGGCCTCGTGGGCCAGCGACTCGAAGTCGCCGTCGCCCCAGTCCCGACGGGCGAAACCCAGGACGACGAAGCCCGGGGGCAGCAGCCCCCGGTTCGCCAGGTCGTACACCGCCGGAAGGAGCTTCTTGCGGGCCAGGTCGCCGGTGACGCCGAAGATCACCAGGGCGCACGGCTCCGGGATCCTCGGCAGCCGGCGGTCCTGCGGGTCGCGCAGCGGGTTCACACCGCCTCCTCGCTCCGCATCGTCCATGGTCCTCATCGTCACGCCCGCAGCGCCCCGACCGCATCGAGCAGCTGGGCCACGCCCGCGGACCGGTCGGTCAGGTGCAGCCGCACCAGGGGGCGCTCCCGCCCGGCCAGGGCCTGCCGGTCGCCGGCGGCCTGCGCCGCCTGCAACTCCCCGAAGGTGTACGGCTTGCCGGGCACCGGCAGGTCGTCGGCGACCGCGCCGGTGAGCTGGAGGTAGCTGCCGACCTGCGGGCCGCCCTTGTGGTACTGGCCGGTGGAGTGCAGGAACCGCGGCCCCCAGCCGAAGGTGACCGGCCGCCCGGAGGCCCCGGCCAGCAGCGGCCGCAACCGGGCCGCGTCGGCGTCGGCGAACCGGTCGAGGTACGCCATCACCGCGAGGTAACCGTCGCCGCCCAGCCCGTCGACCAGCCAGCGGAGCACGCCGGCCAGGTCGCCCGGGGCGCCCTGCGGCGCGTACACCTCGATCGCGCCCTCGGTGAACGACGGCGTCTCCGCCGGCGGACCCGAGGCGAGGATCTTGTTGGTGTTGTCCTTGGACTCGGTGACGTTGGGCTGGTTGAACGGGTCGATGCCGAGCACCACGCCGGCGATCGCGGTGGCGTACTCCCAGGCCAGGAACTGCGCGCCGAGCGGGCCGTTGACCGCCACGTCCGGGCCGGTGCCGCCGCCCGGGACGGCGCCGGTGGCCAGCGCGCCGCCGTAGGTCACGGTGAGCACGTCGGCGCCGCCGGCGCCGGGGCTCTCCGGGGACTCCACGACGACCGGGAGGATGCCGATGCCGGACTTGCCGGTGGACTCGGCGATCAGCTGCTCCGCCCAGTCGCCGAGGCCGTCGATGCCGGTGCCGTCGGAGATCAGGGCGACCTTGTCCCGGCCCATGGTGGCCGCCGCTCCGAGGGCGGCGCCCAGGGCCAGGCCCGGGTTGTCCCGGTCGCCGCCCAGCGACCGGGACAGCGCGTCCGCCTCGTCGAGCAGTTCGGCCACCTCGACGCCGGCCAGCGCCGACGGGACCAGCCCGAACGCGGTCAGCGCCGAGTAGCGGCCGCCCACGTTCGGGTCGGCCAGCACGGTGAAGGCGCCCATCTCGGCGGCGGTGGCCTCCAGCGGCGAACCGGGATCGGTGACGATGACGAAGTGCCGGCCGGCCTCCGCCTCGGTCATCCCGGCGTCCAGGAACGCCTGCCAGTAGGCCCGGCGGTGGCTGTCGGTCTCCACCGTCGAGCCCGACTTGCTGGCCACCACGACCACGGTGCGCTCCAGCCGGTCGGCCAGCGCCGCCCGGACCTGCCCCGGGTCGGTGGTGTCGAGCACGGTGAGCTGCTTGCCGAGGGTGCGCGCGATGACCTCCGGGGCCAGCGACGAGCCGCCCATGCCGGCGAGCACCACGTGGTCCAGGTCGGCCAGCTCCGCCCTCAGCTCGGCGAGCTGGGGGAGCAGCTCGCGGCTGCGCCGGTGGGTGTCCACCCAGCCGAGGCGGATCTTGGCCTCGGCCTCGGCGTCCGGGCCCCACAGGGTCGGGTCCTTCTCCGCCAGCTTGCCGGGCACGCCGGCGCGGACCAGCGCGTCGCGGGTGGAGGCGGGGGCCGACCTGTCGACGGTGTCGGCCCCGTGCACGGCGAGCCCGGCGGCCGCCTCGACCGGCCCGGCGAGCAGGTCGCTCACGCGTTGCCTCCCGCCTGCTGCGCGGCCTGCGCGTTGCCCTTCGCGGCGTTGCCCGGGTGGCCGGTGCCCTTGCCCGCGGCGGCCAGCGACTTGCGTACGCCGTCGAGCAGCTGCAGCCAGCTGGCCTCGAACTTCTCCACGCCCTCGCGCTCCAGGGTGGCGATCACGTCGGCCATGTCGACCCCGACCGACTCCAGGTCCGTGAAGACCTTGCGGGCCTCGTCGTACGAGCCGGTGATGGTGTCGCCGTGGGTCTCGCCGTGGTCGGCGTACGCGTGGATGACCGGTTCCGGCATGGTGTTGACGGTGCCGGGCGCGATCAGCTCCTCCACGTAGATGACGTCCCGGTAGTCCGGGTTCTTGGTGGAGGTGGACGCCCACAGCGGCCGCTGCGGGTGTGCGCCGGCGTCGGCGAGGGCCTGCCAGCGGTCGGAGGAGAAGACCGTGCCGTAGCGCTCGTACGCCAGCTTGGCGTTGGCGATGGCGGCCTTGCCGCGCAGCGCCTTGGCCTCGGCGGAGCCGATCTTCTCCAGCCGCTTGTCGACCTCGGTGTCGACGCGGGAGACGAAGAACGACGCCACGGACCCGATCTTGGACAGGTCGTGGCCGTTCGCCTTCGCCTGCTCCAGGCCGGCCAGGAACGCGTCCATCACCTGGGAGTAGCGGTCCAGCCCGAAGATCAGCGTGACGTTGACGCTGATCCCCTGCGCCAGGGTGGCGGTGATCGCCGGCAGGCCCGCCTCGGTGGCCGGGATCTTGATGAAGAGGTTGGGGCGGTCGATCAGCCACCACAGCGCCCCGGCCTCGGCGACGGTCTTCTCGGTCTCGTGGGCCAGCCGCGGGTCCACCTCGATGGAGACCCGGCCGTCCACCCCCGCGGTCGCGTCGTACGCCGGCCGCATCACGTCACAGGCCCACCGCACGTCGTACGTGGTGAGCATGCGGACGGCCTCCTCGACGTCCACCCCACGGATGGCGAGGTCCTTCAGTTGCCAGTCGTACTCGTCCGCGTCGCTCAGCGCCTTCGCGAAGATGGTCGGGTTGGAGGTCACCCCGACCAGGTGCTTCTCGCGGCGCAACTGGTCCAGCCCGCCGGAGCTGAGTCGCGTCCGGGAAAGATCGTCGAGCCAGATCGCCACACCCGCGGCGCTGAGCTCGCCCAGCCTGTCCTTCGTCATGCCGTCCACGCTCCCCTCAGTTGCCGGTCGTGAAACCGGTGATGTCGCCCACCCGGGTGAGCGCCGCGTGCGCGGCGGCCACGATCCGGTCGGGGGTGAACCCGAACTGCTCGAAGAGCATGGAGTGCGGGGCGCTGGCGCCGTAGTGCTCCAGGCTGACGCTCTCGCCGCAGTCGCCGACGAGGTGCCGCCAGGACATGGCGATGCCCGCCTCCACGCTCACCCGTGCCTTTACCCCGCGTGGCAGCACCGACTCCCGGTACGCCTCGTCCTGCTCGCCGAACCACTCCTGGCAGGGCATCGAGACGACCCGGGTGGGGGTGCCGTCGGCCTCCAGCCGCTCCCGCGCGGTCAGGCAGAGCTGCACCTCGGAACCGGTGCCGATGAGGATCACCTGCGGCTTGCCGGTGGACGCCTCGGCGAGTACGTAGCCGCCCTTCGCCACGCCCTCGGCGCCGGCCAGCGTCGACCGGTCGAAGGTCGGCAGCGCCTGGCGGCTGAGGGCCAGCGCGGTCGGCCGGTCGGTGTGCTCCAGCGCGCACCGCCAGGCCCAGGCGGTCTCGTTGGCGTCGGCCGGGCGGACCACGTCCAGGCCGGGGATGGCGCGCAGCGCGGTCAGGTGCTCGACCGGCTGGTGGGTGGGGCCGTCCTCGCCGAGGCCGATCGAGTCGTGCGTCCAGACGTAGACCACCGGCAGCTTCATCAGCGCGGCGAGCCGCACCGAGGGGCGCATGTAGTCGCTGAACACCAGGAAGGTGCCGCCGTACGGGCGGGTGCCGCCGTGCAGGGCGATGCCGTTGAGGATCGCGCCCATGGCGTGCTCGCGGATGCCGAAGTGCAGCGTGCGGCCGTACTCGTGGCCCGGGAACTCCTTGGTGGCCCAGGCGGCCGGGATGAAGGACGGCTCGCCCTTCATGGTGGTGTTGTTGCTCTCGGCCAGGTCGGCCGAGCCGCCCCACAGCTCGGGCAGCACCGGGGCGAGCGCCTCCAGGACCTTGCCGGAGGCGGCCCGGGTGGCGATGCCCTTGGCGTCGGCCGGGAACTCGGGCAGGGCGTCGGCCCAGCCGTCCGGCAGGGCCCGGCCGGCCATCCGGTCGTAGAGCGCCCGGCGCTCCGGGTTGGCCTTCGACCAGCCGTCGAACGCCGCGGTCCACTCCTGCTGGGCGCGGGCGCCCCGCTCCATCACGAGGCGGGCGTGCGCGAGCACCTCCTCGGCGACTTCGAAGGACTGCGCCGGGTCGAAGCCGAGGATCTGCTTGGTGGCGGCGACCTCGTCGCCGCCGAGCGCGGAGCCGTGGATCTTGCCGGTGTTCTTCTTGTTGGGCGCGGGCCAGCCGATGATGGTGCGCAGCGCGATGAAGGAGGGGCGGCCGGTCTCGGCCTTCGCCGTCAGCAGCGCCCGGTGCAGGGCCTCCACGTCCTCGTGGTAGTCGCCCTGGTCGGCGTCGCCGGTGCGCCAGTCGACCGTCTGCACGTGCCAGCCGTACGCCTCGTAGCGGGCCGCGACGTCCTCGCTCATGGCGATCCGGGTGTCGTCCTCGATGGAGATCTCGTTGTCGTCGTAGATCACCGTGAGGTTGCCGAGCTGCTGGTGCCCGGCGAGCGCGCTGGCCTCGTGGCTGATGCCCTCCTCGATGTCGCCGTCGGAGGCGATGCACCAGATGTCGTGGTCGAAGACCGACGCGCCCGGCTCGCCCTCCGGGTCGAACAGACCACGCTCGCGGCGGGCCGCCATCGCCATGCCGACCGCGTTGCCGAGGCCCTGGCCGAGCGGGCCGGTGGTGGTCTCGACGCCCGGGGTGTGGCCGTGCTCGGGGTGGCCCGGGGTGAGCGAGCCCCACTGCCGCAGCGACTTGAGGTCGTCGAGGCTGAGCGGGTAGCCGGCGAGGAAGAGCTGGATGTAGAGGGTGAGGCTGGAGTGGCCCGCCGAGAGCACGAACCGGTCCCGGCCGGGCCAGTTCGGGTCGGCCGGGTTGTGCCGCATGACCCGGTTGAAGAGCAGGTAGGCAGCGGGCGCGAGGCTCATCGCGGTGCCCGGGTGGCCGTTGCCGGATTTCTCCACGGCGTCCATGGCCAGCACGCGGACGGTGTCGACGGCCCGGCGGTCGAGGTCGGACCAGTTCAGTGCGGGGTGCTCGGGTCGGTTGGCAGCCACGATGGTTGTGCTCCTCGGCAGATGGGCGGAACCCTCACCGATGACCCTATCGAGCGGTCCTAAACGTCCGCCCGGGGATCTCTGCATGCAGGTCTGTGCGCGTCCGGGAGGATCGGCGGTGTGACGGCCCGCACCGTTGTCGGGTCGCCCGGGCAGCCAAAACGACAGCGCGTAGTCTGTGGTGCGGTGTGTGGCCCGAGTCGGGTCCGACCGATCCGACCTCCCCTGCCGACGCCGGAAGGTGGCAATCCGTGAGCATGATCACCGAGCGCCCCGTCAGCAACTCTGCCGGGCAGCCGCCGGTGCGCGCAGCGGCGGAGGCCCCGGCGGCCGGTCGCCGGGACGTCCGCGCGGTGATCTCGGCGTACGTGACGCTGACCAAGCCGCGGATCGTGGAGCTGCTCCTGGTCACCACCGTGCCGGCGATGATGCTCGCCGACGGCGGCATGCCGTCGCTCTGGCTGGTGGCCGTGGTGCTGGTCGGCGGCTCGCTCGCCGCGGGCGCGGCCAGCGTCATCAACTGCTACATCGACCGGGACATCGACGAGTTGATGCGGCGCACCAAGCGCCGCCCCCTGCCGGCGCACACCGTGTCGCCGCGCAACGCGCTGATCTTCGGGCTGGTGCTGGCGGTGGTGTCGGTCGCGCTGATGGCGGCGTTCACCAACCTGCTGGCCGCCGGCCTCACCCTGGCCGCGATCGCCTACTACGACCTCGTCTACACCCTCTGGCTCAAGCGCACCACGACGGCGAACACGTTCTGGGGTGGCGCCTGCGGGGCGGCGCCGGTGCTGATCGGCTGGGCGGCGGTGACCGGGTCGCTGGCGCCCGCCGCGTGGGCGCTGTTCGCGGTGGTCTTCTTCTGGCAGATGCCGCACTTCTACCCGCTGGCCATGAAGTACAAGGACGACTACGCCCGGGCCGGCATCCCGATGCTGCCGGTGGTGGCCTCCGCCCGTCGGGTCAACGCCGAGATCATCATCTTCGCGTGGCTCACCGTCGCCTCCTCGCTGGCGGTGTGGCCGCTGGGGATGAGCGCGATCTACGGCGTGCCCACCCTGGTGGTCGGCGGCATCTTCCTGGTGGAGGCGCACCGGCTGGCCCGTCGGGTCTCGCGGGGCCAGGCCGTCAAGCCGATGCGGCTGTTCCACTGGTCGACGACCTACCTGACGATCCTCTTCGCCGCCGTCGCGCTCGACGCGCTGATCTGACCCCGCGCGGTCACCGCGCGCCCCGGCCGGCGGGTGCGGTCGCTGGCGGCGCGCCGGGCGCGTCGTGCGGGAAAATCAGCATCGTGTATGCCTTGTCCGGGTTTCTTGTAACATCCGTGACAGCGTGGGCATCGGTCCGAACGGTTCGGCATGCCCCAGGCCGGCCCGGTTCGCGGCTGAGCTTTGCGGTGGTAAGTCCGGATAAAATCGGGCGATTCACCTGTGGTCTTCCTTAAACCTCCAGGTAATTGGCATCACAAAAGCTTCATGGTTCTCGCCCGCCCGGATGGAAGTCTGCTTACGCTTCGCGTCATGGCAGATGGTTCCGATACGACGCTGACGGCCGAACAGACCGCCGAACAGGCCCCCCAGGGCCTGGTCGCGGGCATCAAGTCGTTCGCCGCCGGACACGGCGGGGCGAAGGCGGTCATCGAGTACGTCGGCAAGCGCGGCGCACGCATCGTCCTCGTGGGTGAGGACGGGGTGTGGGGCGACCAGTTCGCGGACGACACCGTCGTCGCGCGGCAGGCCTGCGCGAAGGCGGGCGTCACCGTCGAGAACGCCTGGGAGCGTGAACTGATGGACCAGATGCGTCCGAGCAACGACCTCTGGCGGTCGATGGCCCGGCGCTCGATGGCCCGTTGACATAAATTGACCAACCACCACCAGCCGACCCGGGGGGAACCCCGGGTCGCTCTCGTCACCTGTGCCGAACTGCCCGCCCTCGAAGCCGACGACCGGCTGGTGCTCGACCCGCTCGCGCGCCGCGGTGTGACCGCCGAACCGGTGGTCTGGGACGACCCCGCCGCCGACTGGGCCGGCTACGACCTGGCCGTGCTCCGCTCGCCGTGGGACTACATGCCCCGCCGCGACGAGTTCGTCGCCTGGGCGGCCGCCGTCCCCGCTCTGGCCAACCCGGCCGACGTGGTCCGCTGGAACACCGACAAGCGGTACCTCGCCGAGCTCTCCGCCGCGGGCGTGCCGACCGTCCCCACGACCTGGGTGGAGCCGGGGGAGAGCTGGCAGCCGCCCGCCGACTCCGGCGAGTACGTGCTCAAACCGTCGATCAGCGCGGGCAGCCAGGACACGGGCCGGTACGACCTGGCCGATCCGGAGCACCGGGAACTGGCCGTCGCGCACGTGCGGCGGCTCGCGGCGGCCGGCCGCGTGACCATGGTCCAGCCGTACCTGTCCGCCGTCGACACCGCCGGTGAGACGGCGCTGCTCTTCCTGGCCGGCCCGGACGGCCTGACGTACAGTCACGCGATCCGCAAGGGCCCCATGCTCACCGGGCCGGACCTGGGCGTGGAGGGGCTCTACAAGCCGGAGGAGATCACCCCGCGGACGGCCACCCCGGAGCAGCTGGCGGTGGCGGAGCGGGCCCTCGCGGCGGTGCCCGGCGGGCCGGAGCGGCTGCTCTACGCCCGGGTCGACCTGATCCCCGGCCCGGACGGCGCCTCGATCCTGGTCGAGCTGGAGCTCACCGAGCCGTCGCTGTTCCTCGGGTACGCCGAGGGCGCCGCCGACCGCCTGGCCGGCGCGATCCTGACCCACCTGGGCCGCCCGCGGCGCTGACCCGACGCCGGGCGGTCGCCACGGTGCGGACCGCCCGGTGCCCGGGCCGCCAGGGTCCGCACCGTGCGGCTCATCCCGCCCGCCGCCGTCGG
>NZ_JBFAVI010000076.1:0-29588 GCF_040679695.1 Micromonospora sp. NPDC052213 | reverse complement strand
GGTCGGCGGCGTCCACGGGGAGACTTCAGCGCGACGACGGAACGTGCACGGAGGCGGCGTGGACAGGTCCGGCCGGGTGGGCACAGAGTTGGGCGAGCTGGGCGACGACCTTCTCGGGGGCGTCGTACGGGTCGAGGCCGCTGACCTCCATCGGGTCCAGCGCGGGCACCGCCACGTGCGAGACCAGCGGGTGCAGCGGCCGGGTGTCGACCTCCCCGGTGCCGAAGAGGTCCTCGTGCAGCTTCTCGCCGGGCCGCAGCCCCGTGTAGACGATCGGCACGTTGCTGTCCGCCTGCTCGGCCATCTGCCGCGCCAGGTCGGCGATGCGGACCGGCTCGCCCATGTCCAGCACCAGCGCCTCCCCGTCCCGGCCGATCTCGGCGGCCTGCAACACCAGGTGCACCGCCTCCTGCACCGTCATCAGGTAGCGGGTCACCTCGGGATGCGTGACGGTGAGCGGTCGGCCCAGCTCGATCTGCCGTTGGAACGCCGTCACCACCGAACCGCGGCTGCTCAACACGTTGCCGAAGCGGACGCTGAGGAAGGTGCCGGGAAAGCGGGAGGCGGCGTGCGCGGTCAGCCGTTCGGTGATCCGCTTCGAGTAGCCGAGGACGCTGATCGGGTCGGCCGCCTTGTCGGTGGAGATGTTGACGAACCGGGCGACGTCGCGGCAGGCGTCGAGCACGGAGAGCGTGCCCCAGACGTTCGTCTTCACCGCCTCGCCGGGGTGCCGCTGGAGCAGCGTGAGATGCTTCAGCGCGGCGGCGTGGAAGATGACCTCCGGCCGGCGCTCGCGGATGATCCGTCGGATCCCCTCGTCGTCCCGAAGGTCGGCGAGGATCAGCTCGGGACCGTCCAGCAGGGCCCGGCCGGCCAGTGACATCTGGAGGGCGTGCAGGGCCGACTCGTCGCGGTCGAGCATCATCAGTTCGCCCGGGTCCGCCTTCATCACCTGCCGGCACAGCTCCGAGCCGATGGAGCCGCCGGCGCCGGTGACCAGGATCCGTCGGCCGGTGAGCCCGCTGGTGCTCATCGGTATGTCGGCCACCACCTGCCGGCGCCCGAGCAGGTCGCCGATCTGCACGTCGCGGACGTCGGTGACGGTGATCCGGTGGTCGACGAGGTCCCGCACGGGGGGCAGCACCTTGAACGCCGCCCCGGTCTGCAGCGTGGCCTCCCGGATCTGCCGGATCAGCGCGGCGTCGGCGTTCGCGACGGAGAAGATCACGGTCGTCGCGCCGGTACGCCGGACGGCCTCCGGGACGTCCCGCCGGCCGCCGAGCACGCGTACTCCGCCGATGCGCAGGTCCCGCTTGTCGGGGTCGTCGTCGAGGGCGCCCACGGGCCGGTACCGTCCGCGCGGGTCGCTGAGCATGGCCCGCAGCAGCCCCTGCCCGGCGTCGCCGAGCCCGAACAGCAGCACCGGGTTCGAGGACCGGACGTCCGGTCGCATGGCGAGGTCGCGGCGATGCCGGTAGGTGAACCGGGCGGCGAGCATGAACAGCAGCGCCAGGGCGCCCCCGACCAGCGGGGCGCTCGCCGGCACCGGCCGCACGCCGGCCGGGAGCAGCCCGACCAGCAGGATCGCGGCGGTGGTGGCCGCGGTGCCGGCGACCCCCTGCACCTCCTGGAGGCTGCCCAGCGGGTGGCGTCCGGAGTAGATCCGGCGCACCGCCGCGACGGCCACGTGCACGGCGGCGGCGAGGGCGCCGCAGGCGACGGCACGCGCGAGCTGGTCGGGCGTCAGGTCGAACTCGTAACGGAACCAGACCGCGGCGACGAACCCGCAGACCCAGGCGGTGCTGTCGGTGGCGAGAAATCCGATGGTCCGGCGGCGCGCCCTGGACCGGTGTGGCCCCTGCTCGCTGAGTCGGGTCGTCTCTGTCTCCGGCGGCATCTGTGCTCCCTGTCCGTCTCCGACCGCTTCCGCCGCAGGGCGGAAAGAGCTTTGGGCTCATTTACTTGATACATGCCCGAATGCGATGTTTGGGAGCTTTCAGGCTTGATGACCGAATTTTGGCCCGAGGGGTCGAGACCGGGTCGGTTCAACGGGCGGGTACGCCCTTGACGACGACCCCGTCCGGCACGTCCCGGACGACGCAGGCGCCAGCCCCGACGGTGCTGTGCCGGCCCACCCGCAGGCCCTGCAACACGGCTGCGGTCGTGCCGACGAGCACCCCCTCCGCCAGGTGGCAGTCGCCGGAGACGGCGGCGAGTGGGTTGACCGACACGAAGTCGGCGAGGGTGCAGTCGTGGCCGACGGTGGCGTTCTGGTTGAGGTGCACGTGCCGGCCGACGGTGACGTTCGTGGTGACGCGGGCCCCGGCGAAGGCGACGAAACCGGGACCGTGCACGGTGTCCGGCCCGATCGTCGCCGCCGGGTGCACGAGGCTCGCCGCCGGCACGCCGTACGCGTCGACGCGTCCCGCGACGGCCCGCCGGACGCGCGGGTCGCCGATGCCGATGACATGGTGCGTTTCCGGGGGTGCGTCGCGCAGCCAGGCGACTCCGCCGAGGTAGGGGACGTCGAGCCGCTGTACCCGCTTCAGGTTCTCCTCGGACGGGCGGTCGTCGACGAACCCGAGGAGGCGCCAGCGCGGCCGGCCGGCTGCGGCCTCCGCCGCCCGGGCGATCGTCAGGACCTCCCGGCCGTGGCCACCGCAGCCGACGACCACCAGGGGAGTCGTCACGCCGTCGACGCCCCCGCCCGCACCGTCAGGAACTCGTCCACGGCGGCGAGGACGTGGCCGATCTGCGCCTCGTCGAGGACGCTGCCGCTCGGCAGGGCCAGCCCGTCGGCGAACAACCGCTCCGCCGCGCCGGTGACGAGACGCTCGGCGGCGGCGTACGCCGGTTGCAGGTGCATCGGTTTCCAGACCGGTCGGGTCTCGACGTCCCGCAGGGCCAGGTGGGCCGCCAGGTCGGCGGCCCGCCACCCGGACCGCTCCGGATCGACCACGATGGTCGTCAGCCAGCAGTTGGAGCCCGCGTCCTCCATGCCGAGCAGGCGTACGCCGGGGACCGGGGCGAAGAGCTTGGCGTACCGGTCGCGGAGCTGCCGGCGCCGGGCGATCATCCCGTCCAGCCTGACGAGCTGGGCCCGGCCGAGCGCGGCGAGCAGGTTGCTCAGCCGGTAGTTGTAGCCCGTCTCGCGGTGTTCGTAGTGCGGCGTCGGTTCGCGGGCCTGGGTTGCGAGGTGACGGGCCCGGGCCAGCAGGGCCGTGTCGTCGGAGACGAGCATGCCGCCGCCCGACGTGGTCATGATCTTGTTGCCGTTGAAGGAGAGGATGCCCGCCTGGCCGAAGGAGCCGGCGGGCCGGCCGCGATGGGTGGCGCCGAGGGCCTCGGCGGCGTCTTCGACGATCGGGACGCCCGCCGCGTCGCAGGCCGGCAGCAGCGCGGTGTAGTCGACGCAGCTGCCGAAGAGGTCCACCGGGACGACCGCCCCGACCCGCTGGCCCCGGAAGGTCAGGTTTCGGATCAGCTCGGCGACGAGGGCGACGTCGACGTTGCCGGTGTGCGGGTCGCAGTCGACGAAGACCGGTCGGGCGCCGGTGTACCGGACCGCGTTCGCGGTCGCCACGAACGTCAGCGTCGGCACGATGACGGCGTCCCCGGGCCCGACTCCCACCCCGAGCAGCGCCAGGTGCAGCGCGGCCGTTCCGGAACTCACGGCGACGGCCCCGCGGGTCCCCACCCGCGCGGCGACCTCGCACTCGAACGCGTCGAGGTCCGGCCCCACGGGCGCGACCCAGCCGGACCGCAGGGCCGCGACGACGTACGACTCCTCCAGCGGCCCGACGTCGGGCGGGGACAGATGGATGGTGCGGCTCATCGGCCACCTCCGGCGGGAACGGTCAGGTTGGTCTCCCGGCCCGGCACGGCGGGAACGAGCGAGGGCGTGCCGAGGAACTCCGGCGCGGTGGCGGAGCCCGCCGCGGAGATCCCCTCGCGGCGCAGCACGGTGCGGACGGTCGCGGCGAGGATCGACAGGTCCAGCCGCAGGCTGCGGTGGTCGACGTACCAGACGTCAAGGTCCAGCTTCTCCTCCCAACTCAGGCTGTTGCGTCCCCGTACCTGGGCCAGCCCGGTGATGCCCGGCCGGACCTCGTGCCGGCGGGCCTGGGTGGGGGAGTAGCGCGGCAGGTACTGGGTGAGCAGGGGACGGGGGCCGACCAGGCTCATGTCGCCGCGCAGCACGTTCCACAGCGTCGGCAGCTCGTCCAGGCTGGTGGAGCGCAGAAAGCGCCCCAGCGGCGTCAGCCGGTCCCCGTCGCGCACCCGTCCCCGCCGCGGATCGGGCGGGAGCATGGTGCGGAACTTGACCAGCTCGAACACCTGGCCGTGCCGGCCGGCGCGCGGCTGCCGGAACAGCACCGGCCGGCCGAGCCCCGCGGCCACCAGCGCCGCCACCACGAGGACGAGCGGCGCGGTCAGCACCAGGAGCACCACGGCTGCCGCCAGGTCGATGGCCCGCTTGAGGCCCTCCGGTCGGGCCCGCTCCGCCAGATCCCCCGGGGCGTTCACGGAACCATGCACGGTGTCGACCTCCAAGCCAATCGAGTCATATGGACCAGAGAGGTTGTATCAGGCATGAAAGCGTCAAGAGGGCAGAATCGCCCCACTAGGTTCTGATCCCGACAGGTCAACCGCCCAACCGTCCGTCAGGACTCGGCCGGCTACCAAGACGTGACCTTCCATCCGGACCGACCGGCAGTAGAGTGCTCGACCGTCGACAGGGCGAGGGGGAGGGCCGTGCTGCACCTGAGGGTGATCGCTCCACCGGACCAGTCCGCCGCGGTGGCCGAGCTGCTGGCCGCCGACCCCGGGGTGACCCATCTGGCCGTGCTCGCCGGCGCCGCCCGCCAGCCCGAGGGTGACCTCATCCTCTGCGACGTGGTCCGGGAGAGCGCCGACGGCGTGCTGCGCGACCTGCGGCAGCTCGGCGTGGAGGCGCGCGGGGCCGTCGCGGCCGACGACGTGGAACTGGCCATCTCGGCGGCGGCCGACCGGGCGGCCCGGACGGCGCCCGGCAGCGGCGCGGACGCGGTGGTCTGGGACGAGATCGCCGCCAAGACCGGCGAGCAGACCGAACTGTCCGCCACCTACCTCGTGCTGATCACCGTCGCCACCATGCTCGCCGGCATCGGTGTCCTGCTCGACCAGCCGATCCTCATCGTCGGCGCGATGGTCGTCGGCCCCGAGTTCGGCCCCCTGGCCGCGCTCTGCGTGGCGCTGCTGCGCCGCAGGCTGCCGGTCATCGCCCGGTCGGTGCAGGCGCTGGTGGTCGGTTTCCTCGTCGCCATGGTGGTCACCGTGCTCAGCACCTGGGCGCTGACCGCCGCCGGCCTGGTCGACCGCGGGATGCTGTTGGCCGATCGCCCGCTCACGGACTTCATCTGGCGGCCGGACGCGCTCTCCTGGGTGGTCGGCCTGCTCGCCGGTGTGGCCGGCATGCTCTCGCTGACCTCGAAGAAGTCCGGCAGCCTGGTCGGGGTGCTGATCTCGGTGACCACGGTGCCGGCCGCCGCGAACGTGGCCGTCGCCGCCGCGTACGGCGTCTGGCACGAGGCGGCCGGCTCGGCCCTCCAGTTGGTGATCAACCTCTGCGCGATCGTGCTCGCCGGCCTGGTCACGCTGGTGGTGCAGCAGTCGTGGTGGTGGTACCTGGCCCGGCGCGGCCCCGGGCACCGGCCCGGCCTTGCCCGTCGCTGACCCCCGTCAGGGCCCCTCGTCACCGCCGTCCAGCCGGCGGGTGAGCAGCGTTCGCAGCGGGATGGACTCGCCGTCCCGGCCACCCGCGCCGACGACCAGCGGCGGCGGGCTGGGCTGCGGCTCGGCCCCGAGCAGCCGGGCGCGCAGGCCACCCGACACGGTCAGCAGGTGGAACCGCCCGTCCACGTCGACCGCCCGGGTCCGGGCCCGGTCGACGTACCAGCCGCGCAGCCGCGTCCGGTAACGGCCGCGACCGTCGTAGGCCCGGGCCGTGAGCCGTTCCGTGGGCAGCCCGCGCCGGGTCGCCTCGGCGACGAACCAGGCCACGAGCTCCGCCGCCTCCGCCTGCTCGGCCGCCCGGCGCCGCTCGTCGGCCGCCGCGTGCGCCCGCACCGCCCGTCGCTGCCGCTCCCGCCACTCCAGGCCGTCGCCCTCGTCCACGACCGCGACGGTACGCCGCGCCGCCCGCCCCCGGGTACCTGTGGCGCCCGCGCCGCCCGCCCCGGTACCGGTTGCTTCCGCGCCGTCCGCTGATCTCGGGCAGCGGTCGCCACCGGCTGCCCCCGCCGGCCTCGGGCCCGCCGGGCGGTGCGCGCTCGCGCCCGCCCGGCGGGATGGCCTCAGGCCAGGCCGGCCCGGCGCAGCGCGTCGGCCATGGCGCTGTTGGCCGCTGCCGGCGCGGCGCCGCCCCGGCCGCCCTGCCGCTGCGGCGATCCGCCGCGCCCGCCGCGCCCGCCCTGCCCACCGCCGTCCCGGCCGCCCTGCCCACCGCCGTGACCGCCGTCCCGGCCACCCCGGCCACCCCGGTCGCCGCGCGGCCCGCCCTGCCCGGGCTGCCCGCCGCGCTCGCGGCGACCGCCCTCCGGACCGCCGCGACCGGCACCGGCCTCCGCGTCGTCCTCCAGCCGCAGGGTGAGCGAGATCCGCTTGCGGGGCACGTCGACGTCGAGCACCTTGACCCGGACCACGTCGCCGGACTTGACCACTTCGCGCGGGTCCTTCACGAACGTCCGGGACATGGCCGAGACGTGCACGAGGCCGTCCTGGTGGACCCCGACGTCCACGAACGCGCCGAACGCGGCCACGTTGGTGACCACGCCCTCCAGCACCATCCCCGGCGTCAGGTCGCTGATCTTCTCCACGCCCTCCACGAAGGTGGCGGTGCGGAACTCCGGCCGGGGGTCGCGGCCCGGCTTCTCCAGCTCGGCGAGGATGTCCGTGACGGTGGGCAGGCCGAAGGTGTCGTCGACGAAGTCGGTGGCCCGCAGCCCGCGCAGGATCGCGCTCCTGCCGATCAGCGACCGCAGGTCCTGCCCGGTGCTGGACAGGATCCGGCGCACCACCGGGTACGCCTCCGGGTGCACGCTGGACGAGTCCAGCGGGTCGTCGCCGCCCGGGATGCGCAGGAAGCCCGCGCACTGTTCGAACGCCTTCGGCCCGAGCCGCGGGACCTTCTTCAGCTCGGCCCGGGTGCGGAACGGCCCGTTGGCGTCGCGGTGCAGCACGATGTTCTCCGCCAGCCCGGCGCCGATGCCCGACACCCGGGTCAGCAGCGGTGCGGAGGCGGTGTTGACGTCGACCCCGACCGCGTTGACGCAGTCCTCGACCACCGCGTCCAGCGACCGGGAGAGCTTCACCTCGGACAGGTCGTGCTGGTACTGGCCGACGCCGATCGAACGCGGGTCGATCTTGACCAGCTCGGCGAGCGGGTCCTGCAGGCGGCGCGCGATGGAGACCGCGCCGCGCAGCGAGACGTCCAGCCCGGGCAGCTCCTGGGCGGCGTACGCGGACGCGGAGTAGACCGACGCTCCTGCCTCGGAGACCACCACCTTCGTCAGGTTGAGCTGCGGGTACCGCTTGATCAGTTCCCCGGCCAGCTTGTCCGTCTCCCGGCTGGCGGTGCCGTTGCCGATGGCGACCAGCTCGACGCCGTGCGCGCCGGCGAGCCGGGCGAGCGTCTCGATCGAGGCGTCCCACTGCCGGCGCGGCTCGTGCGGGTAGATCGTGTCGGTGGCGACCACCTTGCCGGTGGCGTCCACCACGGCGACCTTCACGCCGGTACGCAGGCCCGGGTCCAGCCCCATCGTGGGCCGGGTGCCGGCGGGCGCGGCGAGCAGCAGATCGCGCAGGTTGGTGGCGAAGACCCGCACCGCCTCCTCCTCGGCCGCCTGCCACAGCCGCATCCGCAGGTCGGCGCCGAGGTGGATGAGGATCCGGGTGCGCCAGGCCCAGCGCACCGTGTCGGCCAGCCACCGGTCGGCCGGCCGGCCCTTGTCGGTGACGCCGAACCGGCCGGCGATCGCCGCCTCGTAGCGGCTCGGCCCGGTGGGCGCCGCGTCGGCCTCGCCGGCCTCCTCGGGCTCCATGGTCAGGTCGAGCACGCCCTCCTTCTCGCCCCGGAACATGGCGAGGATCCGGTGCGAGGGCAGCTTCGGGTACGGCTCGGCGAAGTCGAAGTAGTCGGCGAACTTCGCGCCGGCCGACTCCTGCCCGTCGCGTACCCGGGAGACGAGCCGGCCCCGCGACCACATCTGCTCGCGCAGCGTGCCGATCAGGTCGGCGTCCTCGGCGAACCGCTCGATGAGAATGGCCCGGGCGCCCTCCAGGGCGGCGGCGGGGTCCGCGACCCCCCTGTCCGCGTCGACGTAGCCGGCGGCGGCCTCGCGGGGATCCCGGGACGGGTCGGCCAGCAGCGACTCGGCGAGCGGCTCCAGCCCCGCCTCGCGGGCGATCTGCGCCCGGGTCCGCCGCTTGGGCTTGTAGGGCAGGTAGATGTCCTCCAGGCGGGACTTCGAGTCGGCCGCCATGATCTGCGCTTCCAGGGCCTCGTCGAGCTTGCCCTGGCCGCGGATCGACTCCAGCACCGCCGCGCGCCGCTCGTCCAGCTCGCGCAGGTAGCGCAGCCGCTCCTCGAGGGTCCGCAGCTGGGTGTCGTCGAGCAGGCCGGTGGCCTCCTTGCGGTAGCGGGCGATGAACGGCACGGTGGCGCCGCCGTCGAGCAGCTCCACGGCCGCCCGTACCTGACGCTCGGCGACGCCGAGCTCCTCGGCGATCCGCTGATGAACAGAGAGGGTCACGATCTCGATCCGCCTTCGGTGTGGGTTCCGCTGAGCATTGTGCCGGCCCCCACCGACTGCCGTCGCCGCCCCCGCCCCGGCGCGTCGCCGCCCTGCCCGAGCGCGCCGCCGCCCCGCCCCGGCGAGCCCGTGCCGGCATGTCGCCGCGCCGCCGGGTGCCGCCTCCTCGGTCCGGCGCCGTCGCCGCCCCTCCCGGCCGGCGTGCCGGCGGCGACCGGTCGTCGGTCGGGCCCGCCCTGCGCTAGCGTGGCGATCATGGAACCTCCCGCGGACCCGCGGGCCCGGCGGCTCTTCGGCGGCAGCGCCCGGGCCCTCGGCGACCTCGCCGCCAGCCCGTTCCGGGCCGACCGGGACCGGATCGTGGCCTCGCCGTTCTTCGCCCGGCTGAACGGTGTGACCCAGGTGGTCAGCCCCGGCGGCTCCGGCCTGCTGGTGCACAACCGGCTGACCCACAGCCTCAAGGTCGCCCAGGTGGCACGCGCGATCGCCGAGCGGCTCACGGCCGACGGCGAGCACCGCGACCTGCTGGAGAAGTTGGGCGGCTGCGACCCGGACGTGGTGGAGGCCGCCGCCCTCGCGCACGACCTCGGCCACCCGCCGTTCGGGCACCTGGGGGAGCGGGTGCTGGACCGGCTGGCCCGGCAGCGGCTCGGGCTCACCGACGGCTTCGAGGGCAACGCCCAGTCGTACCGGATCGTCACCAGCACCGAGATCCGCGGCGCGGCGACCACCGGCCTGGACCTCACGGCGGCGGTGCGGGCGGCCATGCTGAAGTACCCGTGGACGCGCCTGGACCACCCGGACCCGCACCCCCGGCTGCTGGACCCGCCGCCGCGCGGCGCCACCCCGCCGCCCGACGACCCCGGCAGCGGCTCCTCGAAGTTCGGCGCGTACCGGACGGAGGTCGACGACCTGCGGCAGGCTCGGGAGCCGTTCGTCGGCCGGATTCCGGACTGGCAGCAGACCGTCGAGGCGTCGGTGATGGACACCGCGGACGACATCGCGTACGCGATCCACGACGTGGAGGACTTCTACCGCGTCGGGGTGCTCCAGCAGGGCGCGGTCTCCGCCGAGCTGATGGCCTGGCAGCGCGAGAGCGGGCACTTCCGGGCCATCACCGACGCGGCCCTGACCGCCGCGGCCCGCCGGCCCGGCTCGGCGATCGAGCGGCTGCGCCGGCAACTGCACCGCAAGGACGCCTGGATCGCCGACGACGAGGCGTTCGCCGCCGCCGTCGAGCACGTCCGCGAGGAGCTGGTGGAGGGGCTGCTGGCGATGCCCTTCGACGGCTCCATCGAGGCGGAGCAGTACGTGGCCCGCTTCTCCGCCCGCTGGACGACCCGCTTCGTCGACGCGATCACGGTGGTCGAGCAGCCCTCGGTCCGCTCCGGCCACGTGCTGCTCGCCCCGGCGCAGTGGCACGAGGTGCAGGTGCTCAAGTTCGTCCACCACCGGTTCGTGCTGGCCCGGCCCGACCTGGCCCTGCACCAGCGCGGGCAGGCCCGGCTGCTGGGCACCCTGGTGGAGGCGCTGCTGGACTGGCTGCTCGACCCCGAGGAGGAGTCCCGGCTGCCGCGCCGCCTGCACGACCTGGTGGAGCTGGCCGAGGCGGAGCTGCACCCGCGTACGCCGGACCGGCTCGGCAGGGCCCGCGGCCGGGCGATCGTCGACTTCGTCGCCCAGCTCACCGACGGTCAGGCGGTCGCCATGCTGGACTCCCTGTCGGGCCGCTCCGGCGCGCTCTGGACCGACGCGTTCGTCCTCTGAGGACGGTCAGGCGACGGCCTGCCACCAGCCGTCGACGGCCGGCGGGTCGTCCACCACCACCCGCTCGCCGGGGCGGGGCACGGCGAGCCGCACGTCGCGGGCCTTCGCCTCGGCCCAGATCCGGTCCACCGGCTCCGACCAGTCGTGCAGGGCGAGGTTGAACGTCGCCCAGTGCACGGGGAGGAGCAGCCCGCCGCGCAGGTCGAGGTGGGCGGCGACGGCCTCCTCGGGGAACATGTGGATGCTCGGCCAGGCCCGGTCGTACGCGCCGATCTGCATCAGCGTGACGTCGAACGGCCCGTGCTCCGCGCCGATCGCCGCGTAGCCGTCGAAGTAGCCGGAGTCGCCGGTGTAGAAGACGTTCCGGTGCGCGCCGGCCACCACCCAGGAGCCCCACAGCGTGCCGTCGCGGCGCAGCCCCCGGCCGGAGAAGTGCTGGGCGGCGGTGGCGGTGATCTCCAGCCCGGCCACCCGGTGGCTCTCGGACCAGTCCAGCTCGACGATCCGCGCCGCCGGGACGCCCCAGCGGTCCAGGTGCGCGCCCACCCCGAGCGGCACCAGGAACGGCGCCGACTGGAGGTCGGTCAGCGCCCGGACGGTCGCCATGTCGAGGTGGTCGTAGTGGTCGTGCGAGATCAGGATCGCGTCGACCGGGGGCAGTTCGTCGAGGCGGACCGGCAGCTCGTGCAGGCGGCGGGGGCCGACCAGGGCCGACGGCGAGCACCGCTCGCTCCACACCGGGTCGAGCAGCACCTTGTGGCCCTCGATCTCGATCAGCGCGGAGGCGTGGCCGTACCAGACGACGTTCAGCTCGCGCGCGACGTCGGTGGCCGGGGCGGCGCCCGGGCGCAGCAGCGGCACCGGGGCGCTCGGGCGGCGCTTCTGCTTGCCGAAGATCAACTCACGGATCAGGCCCCGGTCGGGCGCGCCGGCCATCGAGCGGGCGCCGCCGGGGTTGTGGAAGGTGCCGTCGCGGAACTGCGGCGAGCGCGCCGCCCGCTCCGCCCGCGCGCCGGTGAGCCGGCCGCCGAGCGCCGCCGGCACGTCCCGGGCCACCCACGCCAGCCCGGCCAGCGCGGCCAGCCCGGCCGCCCCGCGCAGCTGGCGCCCCAACGCCCGGTCGAGTCCCGCGCGTTCCGCTGGTGCGCCCATCGCCGTCCCTCCGCCGTGTCCCGTCGTACACGGTAGCCGGGTCTCCGGCGGGTCTGCGGGCGGTCAGGGTGGCCCCGGCCGCACGCCCGCCGGGACCACCCGCGCCGCGCGGCGGCTCAGCCGCCGTTGCTGGGCCGCTGCACGGCCGGACGGTGGGTGGCGCCGGTGCCGGTGAGGCGGTCGACCGCGGCGAGGAAACGCCGGCCCATCCGGGCCCGGGCCTCGACGGCGGGATGGGTGGCGCCGTAGTCGTCGGCGCCGGCCTGCCCGTCGGCGAAGAGGGCGTACGTCAGCAGGGGCGCGCCGGCCGCGTCGAAGATCACCCCGGCCTCGTGCCGGGCGTCGGCGAACCAGCCCGCCTTGGTGGCGATCCGGGCCCGCTCGGCCGAGGACATGACGCGCCGGACCCCGTCGGTGTACGCGACGGGGGCGCGCAGCAGCCGCAGCACGAAGGCCGTGGCGGCCGGCGAGAGCAGGGTGCCGCCCACCAGGGCGCGCAGCAGGTCGTGGGTCTCGCGGGGGGTGCTGGTGCCGAGGAAGAACCGGTTCGGGTTGGCCACCGGCTGCACCTGCGTGTTCGGGAAGCCCTTGTCCCGCAGGATCTGGTTGAGTTCGGCGGCGGGGCAGACCAGGCCGCACAGCCGCACCGCCGTGTCGTCGGAGACGGTCAACAGGTTGGCCAGCGCGTGGCCGAGCGTCACCGAGCTGGGGTAGGCGCCGTCCAGGCTGAACATGCCGTCCCCGCCGGGCACCACGATCGCGGCGGTGACCTCGACCCGCTGGTCGAGCGTCAGCAGCCCCCGGTCGACCTTGTCCAGCACCGCCGTCGCCACCGCGATCTTGTTGACGCTGTACGCCTCGATCCGCCGGTCCGGCTCGTCGGCCACCGCCACCGCCGGTTCGCCGGCCGGGTCGGCGACGCTGACGTACGCCTGCCAGTTGCCGCCGGCGCGGTCGGTCTCCCGCGCGTAACTCGCGGCGACCCGAAGGGCGGCCTGCCGGGGTGTGGCCGGAGCCGGTTCGGTGACCTCGGGGGCGGCGGACGCCGGCGCGGCGGCGCCGAGCACCGTCCCGGCGGTGGCCACCGTGCCGAGTCCCAGCGCGGTCCTGCGGTTCACCCGGATGGTCAATCGTCTCTCCCGTCGTGGTGGTCGGGCGTGCTCTCCGGCCCACCACCCTAGGCGAAACGATCGACGCCGGTGATCCCACGACGCGCTCACCCGGCCGATCCCGCTGGTCGCGCCGGTGACGACCACCGTCCGGCTCACGGCGCGAGCACGACCTTGACGCAGCCGTCCCGCTTCTTCTGGAACATCTCGTACGCCTGCGGCGCCCGCGCCAGCGGCACCCGGTGGGTGCGCAGGTCCTCCACGCCCAGCGGGTCGTCGTCGCCGGAGAGCAGCGGGATGATCTCGTCGGTCCACCGACGCACGTGGCACTGCCCCATCCGCACCTGGATGCCCCGGTCGAACATCTCCATCAGCGGCATCGGATCGACCTCGCCGCCGTACACCCCGGAGATGGCGACGGTGCCACCGCGCCGGACCGCCTTGAGCGCCGCCTTGAGCACGACGAGCCGGTCGACGCCGACCTTGTCGGTCATGGTCTGGGCGAGTTTGTCGGGCAGCAGCCCGGCGGCGGTCTGGGCGAGCTTGCCGAGGGGAGCGCCGTGCGCCTCCATGCCGACGGCGTCGATCACCGCGTCGGGGCCGCGCCCGTCCACCAGGTCGATCAGCGCACCGGGCACGTCGTCCAGCTCGCTGACGTCGAGCACCTCGATGCCGTGCCGGCGCGCCATCGCCAGCCGCTCCGGAACCCGGTCCAGCCCGATCACCCGGTCGGCGCCGAGGTGCCGGCCGACGCGCGCGCAGAACTGGCCGACCGGGCCGAGCCCGAAGACGGCGAGGGTGCCGCCGCGCGGGGTGTCCGCGTACGTCACCGCCTGCCACGCCGTCGGCAGGACGTCGGACAGGTAGAGCCACCGCTCGTCGGGCCCGGTCTCCGGCACCTGGATCGGGCCGAACTGGGCGTGCGGCACCCGCAGGTACTCCGCCTGCCCGCCGGGCACCGAGCCGTAGAGCGAGGTGTAGCCGAACATCGCGGCGCCCTTGCCCTCGGAGGTCACCTGGGTGGTCTCGCACTGGGCGTAGAGCTGCCGCTGGCACATCCAGCAGGTGCCGCAGGAGATGGTGAACGGCACCACCACCCGGTCGCCCGGCTTGAGCCGGGTCACCCCCGGGCCGACCTCCTCGACGATGCCCATCGGCTCGTGGCCGAGGACGTCGCCGGGCGTGAGGTACGGCCCGAGCACCTCGTAGAGGTGCAGGTCGGAGCCGCAGATGGCGGTCGAGGTGATCCGGACGATCGCATCGGTCGGCTCCTCGATCCGCGGATCCGGCACCTCCTCGACCCGTACGTCCCGCTTGCCCTGCCAGGTCAGTGCCTTCATGTCCCGACGTCCCCTCTCGCGCCCTCCGGTGGACTGCTACCCGTCCACGCCGGCTTGAACCGGGCCCGGGCGGTTGGTCCGTGAGTGCGGCGTCGGACCGTGGGCGTCGGGGCGCGGCTGGGCCGCCGGCCGTCCCGGGTGGCAGCGGCGAGTTGGTGAGGTGGGTTTGGGTGGGGGCACGGGGTGGCCGTCGAGCTGCCCGTGGGGTGGGGCAGGGTGGTTGGTGACGTGCTGCGGGCGTGACGGCGGCGGGCGGGCGAGTGCCGGAAAGCGGGCGGGCCGCCGCACCCGCAGGGGTGCGACGGCCCGCCGTCGGCGTGCTGCCGGAAGGGTCAGGCGCCGGGGGTGTTGTCGCCCCGCTTCGAGGTGGCCATCAGGTAGTCGCGGTTGAGTCGGCCGATCGTGTTCAGCGGGATGCCCTTCGGGCAGACCACGGTGCACTCACCGGCGTTGGTGCAGCCGCCGAAGCCGGCCTCGTCGTGCGCGTCGACCATGCCGATCACCCGGGTGTAGCGCTCCGGCTGGCCCTGCGGCAGCAGCGAGAGCTGGGTGATCTTGGCGGCGGTGAAGAGCATGCCGGAGCCGTTGGGGCAGGCGGCCACGCAGGCGCCGCAGCCGATGCACTCGGCCGCCTCGAAGGCGGCGTCGGCGTTGGCCTTGGCGACCGGGGTGGAGTGTGCCTCGGGGGCGCTGCCGGTCGGCGCGGTGATGTAGCCGCCGGCCGCGATGATCTTGTCGAACGCGCCCCGGTTGACCACCAGGTCCTTGATGACCGGGAACGCCCGGGCCCGCCACGGCTCGATGTCGATCGTGTCGCCGTCGGAGAACTGCCGCATGTGCAGCTGGCAGGCGGTGGTGCCGCGCTGCGGCCCGTGCGCGTTGCCGTTGATCATCAGGCCGCACATGCCGCAGATGCCCTCGCGGCAGTCGTGGTCGAACGCCACCGGCTCCTCGCCGGCGAGGATCAGTCGCTCGTTGAGCACGTCGAGCATCTCCAGGAACGACATGTCCGGGGAGACGTCGTCGACCTTGTAGGTCACCATCCGACCCTTGTCCTCGGGGTCGGACTGGCGCCAGATGCGCAGGGTCAGGTTCACTTGTAGCTCCGCTGCGTGGGGTGGACGTATTCGAACTTGAGGTCTTCCTTGTGCAGCACCGAGGGCTCGCCGGTGGCGGTGAACTCCCAGGCCGCGACGTACGCGAACCGCTCGTCGTCGCGTTCCGCCTCGCCGTCGGGCGTCTGGTGCTCGGCCCGGAAGTGGCCGCCGCAGGACTCCTCGCGGTGCAGGGCGTCGATGCACATCAGCTCGGCGAGCTCGAAGAAGTCGGCCACCCGGCCGGCCTTCTCCAGCGACTGGTTGAGCCCCTCGCCGTTGCCCGGCACCCGGACCCGCTGCCAGAACTGGTCGCGCAGGGCGCGGATCTCGTCGATCGCCTTGCGTAGCCCGGTCGCGCTGCGCTCCATGCCGCAGTGCTCCCACATGATCTGACCCAGTTCGCGGTGGAACGAGTCGACGGTCCGGTCGCCGTTGACCGCCAGCAGCCGCTGGATGCGGTCCTCGACGTCGGCGCGCGCCTGCACGGCCGCGGGGTGGCTGGCGTCGACCTTGTCGAACGGCCCGGCCGCCAGGTAGTTGGCGATGGTGTTCGGCAGCACGAAGTAGCCGTCGGCCAGGCCCTGCATCAGCGCCGAGGCGCCGAGCCGGTTCGCGCCGTGGTCGGAGAAGTTCGCCTCGCCGACCACGAACAGGCCCGGGATGGTCGACTGGAGGTCGTAGTCGACCCAGAGGCCGCCCATCGTGTAGTGCACGGCGGGGTAGATCCGCATCGGGACCTCGTACGGGTCCTCGCCGGTGATCCGCTCGTACATCTCGAAGAGGTTGCCGTACTTGGCCTCGATGGCCTTGCGGCCGAGCCGGTTGATCGCGTCGGCGAAGTCCAGGTAGACGCCGAGCCCGGTCGGGCCGACGCCGCGTCCCTCGTCGCAGACGTTCTTGGCGGCGCGGGAGGCGATGTCCCGGGGGACCAGGTTGCCGAAGGAGGGGTAGATCCGCTCCAGGTAGTAGTCCCGCTCGTCCTCGGGGATGTCCTTCGGGCTGCGGGTGTCGCCCTTGGCCTTGGGCACCCAGACCCGGCCGTCGTTGCGCAGCGACTCGCTCATCAGGGTCAGCTTCGACTGGTGGTCGCCGGAGACCGGGATGCAGGTCGGGTGGATCTGCGTGTAGCAGGGGTTGGCGAAGTACGCGCCCTTGCGGTGCGCCCGCCAGGTGGCGGTGACGTTGCAGCCCTTGGCGTTGGTGGAGAGGTAGAAGACGTTGCCGTAGCCGCCGGAGGCGAGCACGACGGCGTCCGCGAACTCCGTGGTGATCTCGCCGGTGACCATGTCCCGGACGACGATGCCCCGGGCCTTGCCGTCGACGACGATCAGCTCCAGCATCTCGTGCCGGGCGTTCATCTCGACGTTGCCGAGGCCGATCTGCCGCTCCAGCGCCTGGTACGCGCCGAGCAGCAGCTGCTGACCCGTCTGGCCCCGCGCGTAGAAGGTGCGCTGCACCTGCGCTCCGCCGAAGGATCGGGTGTCGAGCAGGCCGCCGTACTCGCGGGCGAACGGGACGCCCTGGGCGACGCACTGGTCGATGATGTTGACCGAGACCTCGGCCAGCCGGTGGACGTTCGACTCCCGGGAGCGGAAGTCGCCGCCCTTGACGGTGTCGTAGAAGAGCCGGTGCACCGAGTCGCCGTCGTTGCGGTAGTTCTTGGCGGCGTTGATGCCGCCCTGCGCGGCGATGGAGTGCGCCCGGCGCGGGCTGTCCTGGTAGCAGTAGGACTTGACCCGGTAGCCCTGTTCGGCGAGCGTGGCGGCGGCCGAGCCGCCGGCCAGGCCGGTGCCGACCACGATCACGGTCATCTTCCGGCGGTTGGCCGGGTTGACCAGCTTGGCCTCGAAGCGGCGGCGGTCCCAGCGGGTCTCGATCGGGCCCTCGGGAGCCTTGGTGTCGGCGATCGGGTCGCCCTCGGTGTAGAGATCCATGTCAGGACACCAATCCGGTGAGTACGGCGAACGGGACCACCAGGAAGCCGGCGCAGAGCGTGACGGCGAAGACCAGCGCGGCGGTGCGCGCCCGGCGCTCGCCCTTCGGGGTCTGCTGCCCCAGGCTGCGGAACGCGCTGAACGCCCCGTGCCGCAGGTGGAAGCCCAGCGCGACGATCGCCAGGGTGTAGAAGAGCGTGACGTACCAGCGCTCCGGCGCGAAGTCGGCGACGACGTTGGCGTACGGCTTCGTCGGGTCGCCGACCGGGTTCAGGTGACCGGTGGTCAGGTCCAGCAGGTGGTAGATCACGAAGAGGAGGATGATCACCCCGCCCCAGCGCATCGTGCGGGCCGCGTAGCTGCCCTGGACCTTCGGGCGGTGTGCGTACCGGACCGGGCGGGCGGCGCGGGAGCGCCGGGCCAGGACGGTGGCGGCGGCGATGTGCGCCACGACGGCGACGGTCAGCGCGCCGCGCTGGATCCAGAGGAACCAGACGCCCGGCAGCAGCGGCTTGCCGATGTCGCGCAGCCAGTGCGCGTAGTGGTCGAACGAGGTCTCCCCCGTGAACACCTTCAGGTTGCCGAGCATGTGCAGGATGAGGAACAGCACCAGGATGATGCCCGTCACCGCCATGACGGCCTTGAGGCCGACGTTGGAGCGGATGGGCGACCGTGTTCTCGTGACTACCACGCGAACGACGCTAGGAGCACATGGATCAGTCGTCCAATGCATCGACCTCGCAGTCTTGATAGCTATAGGCTATGTAGATGCAGCTCCATCAGCTGAAGTACTTCGTGGCGGTCGCCGAAGTCCGACATTTCACCCAAGCCGCCGATCTGGTGGGCATCACGCAACCGTCCTTGAGTAAGCAAATTCACGCCCTGGAGGACGCCCTCGGCGCCCCCCTCTTCGAGCGGGTAAGGGGCAACATCGCGCTGACCGCGGCGGGGGAGGTGCTGCTTCCGCTGGCCAAGCGGATCCTCGCCGACGTGGACACGGCGACCCGCGAGGTGCAGGAGCTGGTCGGCCTGCGGCGCGGCCGGGTCCGGCTCGGCGCCACCCCCAGCCTGGCCACCTCGCTCGCCCCGCCGGTGCTGCGCCGGTTCCGCGACGCCCATCCCACCGTCGACCTGCGGGTGGAGGAGAGCGGCTCGCAGGACCTGGTCCGCGACCTGCTCCGCGGCGACCTCGACCTGGCGCTGATCATCATGCCGGCGCAGGGCACCGATCCCGGGCTGCGCGCGGACCCGATCCTGCGGGAGAGCCTGGTGGTCGCCTCGGTGGAGGAGCTGTCGGTCGCCCCCGGCGCCGGCCAGCTGCGCGTCGGCGACCTGCGCGACCAGCCGATGGTGATGTTCCGGGAGGGCTACGACCTGCGCGACGCCACCATCCAGGCCTGCCGGGAGGCCGGCTTCGAGCCCACCATCGCGGTCGACGGCGGCGAGATGGACGCCGTGCTGAGCTTCGTCGAGGCCGGGCTGGGCGTCGCGCTGGTGCCCGGGATCGTGGTGGCCCGCCGGGCGGGCGTCCGGGTCACCCGGCTGGCCCCGCCCGGCGTCCGGCGGACCATCGCGGTCGCCCGACGCCGCGACGTGGTGCCCACCCACGCCGGCCGGGAGCTGCGCCGGATACTGCTGGAGTACGTCCGCGACGCCACCACCAACGGCGACCTGCCGCCCGGCGTCGAGCCGCTCTGACCCGCCGGGACGACCCGTCGGCAAGGCGACCTCGGGTGCGCAAGGCGGAAGGCGAATCCCGGCCGGCGGTCGACCTACGCTGCCCGCATGGCAACCGGCAGCGCCGTGGTGATCGGCGCCAGCATGGGCGGCCTGCTGGTCGCCCGCGCACTCACCGAGGCGTACGACCGGGTCACCCTCGTCGACCGCGACGTGCTGCCCGAGCGGGCGGCCAGCCGCCGGGGCGTGCCGCAGGGGCGGCAGTTGCACGTCCTGCTGGCCCGGGGCCGGCAGGCGTTCGAGGAACTGCTGCCCGGCATCACCGCCGAGCTGACCGCGAACGGCGTGCCCACGGTCGACCTGCACGAGCAGGTCCACTGGTACAACGACGGCCACCGGATGCGGCGCGCGCCGTCGCCGCTGCTCGGCTTCGGGGTCAGCCGGCCGCTGCTGGAGCAGGTGGTCCGGCGGCGGGTAGCCGCCCTGCCCGGGGTCCGGATCGTGTCGGGCTGCGAGGCGGAGGGGCTCACCACCACCGCCGACCGGCGCCGGGTCACCGGCGTGCGGCTGCGCCCCCGCGACGGGGAGCCGCACACCGTCGAGGCCGACCTGGTGGTGGACGCCGGCGGCCGGGGCAGCCGCAGCCCCGTGTGGCTGGCCGAGCTGGGCTACCGGCCGGCGCCCGAGGACCGGGTCCGGATCGGGGTCACCTACGTCACCCGCACCTACCGCCGCGAGCCGCACCACCTGGAGGGGCTGCTCGGCGCGCTCACCAACGCCGTGCCCGGCCAGCCGTGGGGCGGCATCGTCGCCGTGCAGGAACAGGACCGGTTCGCGGTGGCGCTCAGCGGCATGCTCGGCGAGGAGCCGCCGGCCGACGACGAGGGAATGGCCGCCTTCGCCGACCGCCTCGCCGCCCCGCAGATCGCCGAGCTGCTGCGTACGGCGCGGCCGGCGAGCCCACCGGTGACGATGCGGTACCCGGCCAGCGTGCGGCGCCGCTACGAGCGGCTGCGCCGCTTCCCGGCCGGCTATCTCGTGGTGGCCGACGCGTTGTGCAGCTTCAACCCGGTCTACGGGCAGGGCATGACCGTGGCCGCGCTGGAGGCGCTGTTGCTGCGCCGGCTGGTCCGGCGGCGGCCGGACCGGCTCGCCCGGAGCTTCTTCCGGGGCGCGCGTCGCCTGATCGACGGGCCGTGGTCCATCGCGGTCGGCACCGACCTGCGCTTCCCCGAGGTGCCCGGTCGGCGTTCGCCGCGGGTGCGCCTGGTCAACGCGTACGTCGGCCGGCTGCACGCCGCGGCGGCCCGGGACGCGGCGCTGGGCGCGGCGTTCCTGCGGGTGCTCAACCTCGTCGACCCGCCGGCGCGGCTGCTCTCCCCGGCGGTGCTGCTGCGGGTGCTGCGCGGCGCGTCCGCGTCGGCGCGCTGACCCGCCGGCCCGCCCCGCCGACCCGCGCCCGGACTACCTGCCCTCGGCGTCGTCCATCGCGCGGTAGATCCGCTGCTCCGACACCGGGTACGGGGTGCCCAGGGCCTGGGCGAAGACGTTCACCCGCAGCTCCTCGATCATCCAGCGGATCTGCCGGACCGCCGCCGACTGCCGGCGGCTCGGCGGCAGCGCGGCGAGCATGTCCTGGTATTCCTTCTGCACCACCGCGATCCGGTCCTGCTGCTGCTTGTCGCGCTGCGGGTTGCCGGGCAGCCGGTCCAGGCGCCGCTCGATCGCCGTGAGGTAGCGCAGCAGGTCGGGCAGGCGCGCGTACCCGGTCTCGGTGACGAAGCCGGCGTGCACCAGGCCGGTGAGCTGGGCCCGGATGTCGGCCAGCGCCGCCACCACGGCCAGGTTCTGGGTCTTGCCGAGCCGCTGCTCCACCGCGTGCGCGGCGGCGAGCACCCTGCGCACCCGGTCCATCACCTCGACCACGGTGTCCACCAGGTCGGCGCGGACCCTCTCGCGCAGGGCGGCGAAGCCCTCGGCGTCCCAGGCCGGCCCGCCGGCGTCGCCGATCAGCTTGTCGATCGCCGCCCCGGCGGCGTCCTCGATGAGCTGCTGCACACCCCCGTGCGGGTTGCGGCTCAGGGCCAGCTTCGCCTCGTTGCTCAGCCGCCCCTGGAGGAACCTCGCCGGCGACGGCACGGTCAGCCGGAGCAGCCGCCGGGTGCCCGCCCAGTGCGCGGCCTCTTGCTCGGCCGGCGAGTCGAACACCTTCACCCCGACCGTGGCGCCCTCGTCCACCAGCGCCGGGTACGCCGTCACCGCGTACCCGGCCCGGACCTGCTCGATGGTGCGCGGCAGCGTGCCGATGCCCCAGTCGGTCAGCCCGGTGCGGGCCACGTCCGGCGCGGCGGCGGCCACCACCTGGCGTACCTCCGCCTTGAGCTGGCGTTGCAGGGCCGGCAGGTCCTTGCCCTCGGCGACCGGCTTGTTCTCCTCGTCGAGCACCCGGAAGCTCACCCTCAGGTGCGCGGGCAGCCGGTCGAGGTCCCAGGCGTCGCGGGGCACGGTGACGCCGGTCATCCGGCGCAGCTGCCGGGTCAGCGCGTCCAGCAGCGGCTCCTCGCCGGCCGGCATCGCGGCGAGCGCCGCGCGGGCGTAGTCCGGCACCGGGACGAAGTTGCGGCGCACCGCCTTGGGCAGCGAGCGGATCAGCGCGACCACCAGTTCCTCGCGCAGCCCGGGGACCTGCCAGTCGAAGCTCTCGGCCGGCACCTGGTTGAGCAGCGGCAGCGGGATGTCGACGGTCACGCCGTCGGTCGCGGTGCCCGGCTCGAACCGGTAGGTCAGCGGCAGGGTCACCCCGTCGGCCGACCACTCGTCGGGATAGTCGGCCTCGTCCACCCCGCCGCGGCCGGCGTTGACCAGCAGCTCCCGGGTGAAGGTGAGCAGGTCCGGCTGCTCGCGGCGGGTCTTCTTCCACCAGGCGTCGAAGTGCCGCCCGGAGACCACGTCCGCCGGGACGCGGGCGTCGTAGAAGTCGAAGACGGTCTGGTCGTCGACGAGGATGTCGCGGCGACGGGCCCGGTTCTCCAGCTCCTCGATCTCCGCCAGCAGCCGCTGGTTGTCCCGCCAGAAGTGGTGGTGGGTCTGCCAGTCGCCCTCCACCAGGGCGTGCCGGATGAACAGCTCGCGGGACAGCGCCGGGTCGATCCGGCCGAAGTTGACCTTGCGCGAGGTGACCAGCGGGACGCCGTAGAGCGTCACCTTCTCGTACGCCATCACGGCCGCCTGCTTCTTCTCCCAGTGCGGCTCGCTGTAGCTGCGCTTGACCAGGTGCTGGGCGAGGGGCTCGACCCACTCCGGCTCGACCCGGCCGTTCACCCGGCCCCAGAGCCGGGAGGTCTCCACCAGCTCGGCGGCCATCACCCACCGCGGCGGCTTCTTGAACAGCGCCGAGCCGGGGAAGAGCGCGAACTTGGCGCCCCGCGCGCCCAGGTACTCGTGCTTCTGGGCATCCTTGAGCCCGATGTGCGACAGCAGGCCGGCCAGCAGCGACTGGTGCACCCTGGGGGTGTCGATCTCCTCCGGCAGGTCCGCGCCGCCCCGGCGCCGGCCGCCGCCGTCGGCGTCCCGCGCCGGTCGCCCCTCTTCGGGGGTACGCAGCACCTGGCGCAACTGGCTGACGATGTCCTGCCATTCGCGTACCCGCAGGTAGTTGAGGAACTCCGCCTTGCACATCCGGCGGAACGCGCTGGAGGACAGCTCGCGCTGCTGCTCGCGCAGGTGCCGCCACAGGTTGAGCAGCGTCACGAAGTCCGACTCGCGGTCGGTGAACCGGGCGTGCGCCTGGTCGGCCTGGGCCTGCCGGTCCGCGGGCCGCTCGCGGGGGTCCTGGATCGACAGCGCGGCGGCGATCACCATCACCTCGGTGGCGCAGCCGTTGCGCTCACCCTCGACGACCATCCGGGCCAGCCGCGGGTCGACGGGGAGCTGGGCGAGCCGCCGGCCGAGCGGGGTGAGCCGCTTCGCCGGGTCGGGCTCGGCCGGGTCCAGCGCGCCCAGCTCGTGCAGCAGGTTGACGCCGTCGGCGATGTTGCGCCGGTCCGGCGGGTCGATGAACGGGAACGCGGCGATGTCGCCGAGCCCGATCGAGGTCATCTGGAGGATGACCGAGGCGAGGTTGGTACGCAGGATCTCGGGGTCGGTGAACTCGGGGCGGGACAGGAAGTCCTGCTCGTCGTAGAGGCGGATGCAGATGCCGTCCGAGGTGCGCCCGCAGCGCCCCTTGCGCTGGTTGGCGGAGGCCTGCGAGACCGGCTCGATCGGCAGCCGCTGCACCTTGAGCCGGCTGCTGTAGCGGGAGATGCGGGCCGTGCCCGGGTCCACCACGTACTTGATGCCGGGCACGGTGAGCGAGGTCTCCGCGACGTTGGTCGCGAGCACCACCCGGCGCCCGGCGTGCGGGGCGAAGACCCGGTGCTGCTCGGCGGTGGAGAGCCGGGCGTAGAGCGGCAGGATCTCCGTGCCGCGCAGCGCCGGCTTCTTCTCCACCAGCTTGCCCAGCGCGTCGGCGGTGTCCCGGATCTCCCGCTCGCCGCTGAGGAAGACCAGGACGTCGCCGGGCCCCTCGGCGGCCAGCTCCTCGACGGCGTCGCCGATGGCCTGGATCTGGTCCCGGACGTTCTCCTCGTCGTCCCCGTCGTCCTCGCCCTCGGCGACCTCGACCAGCGGCCGGTAGCGCACCTCGACCGGGTACGTGCGCCCGGACACCTCGACCACCGGCGCCGGGACGCCGTCCGGCGCGTCGTCGGTGGGCGGCCCGGCGAAGTGCCGGGCGAACCGCTCGGTCTCGATGGTCGCCGAGGTGATGATCACCTTGAGGTCGGGGCGGCGGGGGAGGAGCTGCCGGAGGTAGCCGAGGATGAAGTCGATGTTGAGGCTGCGCTCGTGCGCCTCGTCGATGATCAGGGTGTCGTACTGGCGCAGCATCCGGTCGGTCTGCAACTCGGCGAGCAGGATGCCGTCGGTCATCAGCTTGACCAGGCTCCGGTCGCTCACCTGGTCGGTGAAGCGCACCTTGTAGCCGACCACGTCGCCCAGCTCGGTGCCGAGCTCCTCGGCGATCCGGTCCGCCACCGTACGCGCGGCCAGCCGGCGCGGCTGGGTGTGCCCGATCAGCCCGTTGATCCCGCGCCCCAGCTCCAGGCAGATCTTGGGCAGCTGGGTGGTCTTGCCGGAGCCGGTCTCGCCGGCCACGATCACCACCTGGTGGTCGCGGATCGCGGCGGCGATGTCGTCCTTGCGTTCGCTGACCGGCAGCTGCGCCGGGTAGGTGACCACCGGCACGGCGGCGCGCCGGCTCTCCAGCCGCGCCTCGGCCCGCGCGACGTCGGCGGCGATCTCGGCGAGCGCCTCGTCGCGCCGCTGCGGGTCCCTGAGCCTGCGCACCCCGTCCAGCCGCCGTTGCAGGCGACGCTGGTCGCGGAACATCAGGGGACGGAGGCGGCGGTGCAGCTCGCGGGCGGGATCGGTCGCGGCGGGTGCGGCTGGATTCTGCATGTCGTCGCCAAGGATAGGCAGCCGGCGGCCGGACCGCTCCCGGGTTACCGGTCCGCCCGCGCGCGTCCGCCCGCGCGGGCGCCGGCGGGTCTAGAGTTGACCGCCGACCGACGTCGAACCACGGGGATGCGCGATGACGATGCGGGACACCGACCGGGCCCTGGTGCAGGCCGCCACGGCGGTCGCCAAGCTGCGCTGCCGCAGCGAGAACCACACGGTCGCCGCCGCCGCGCGGACCACCGACGGTCGGGTCTTCACCGGCGTGAACGTCTACCACTTCACCGGCGGCCCCTGTGCGGAGGTGGTCGCGGTCGGCGCCGCCGCCACCCAGGGCGTCACCGAGCTGGAGACGATCGTCGCGGTGGGCGACCGGGGGCGCGGGGTGATCGCGCCCTGCGGGCGCTGCCGGCAGGTGCTGCGCGACTACTTCCCCACCATCCGGGTCATCGTCGGGCCGATGGACGCGCTGCGCGTGGTGCCGGTCGCCGAGCTGCTGCCCGAGACCTACGTCTGGGCCGACCACCAGCTCGACGGCCCGTCGCTGCCGGCGGCCCGCACGGGCGCCGGGGACTGACGGCTCAGTCGCCGGCCGCCGCCTCCAGCATCGACCGGGGGATCGGCACGCTCTCGAACCGCACGTTGCCCTCCGGCACCATCCAGCTCATCACCTGCACGGCCAGCTGCCCGGCCCGCACGGCCGGGTCGTTGTGATACAGCTCGCGGGCCTCCTCCGGGCTGATCGGGAGCACGACGAACCCGCGCAGCCGGTCGTCGTCGGCCGCCACGAAGGGCCCCGCCGCCAGGACGAGACCCTGGTCCACCAGCCCCGCCTGGTGGGCCAGGTGGGCGTCCTGCAACCGGTCGGCCGCGTCCAGCGGCAGCTCCGGGGCGTCCGGTGGGCGCACCAGGAGCACCACCGTGTGCTGGTCGAATCGCATCCCTCCAGCGTAGGGCCGGGACGTGCCGCCGGGCGGCGGCGCGGCGGATCGACCACCGCTGGTTAGGCGGCCCTAACCGGGTGGTCTAAGGTAAGGCGAACCTAAGCACAGCTTGCGGGAGACTCGTGACCACCCTCGCCACCCCACCGGCCCCGGCCGGCACCCGGCCCCGCGCGCATGGCGGTCGCCGGGCGGCGGTCGCCGTCGCCGCCGCGCTGGCGCTGCTGTTGGCCGTGCTGGCGAGCTTCGCGCTCGGCAGCCGGTCGCTCGCCGTCGACGAGGTGTGGCGCGCCCTGGTCGCCCCGGACGGCGGCGAGGCCACCACCATCGTCCGGGAGCTGCGGATGCCGCGTACCGCCCTCGGCCTCGTCGTCGGGCTGGCGCTCGCCGTCGCCGGGGTGCTCTTCCAGGCGCTGACCCGCAACCCGCTCGCGGAGCCGCGCATCCTCGGGATCAGTGCCGGCGCGTCGTTCGGCGTGGTGCTCGCCATCTCCGTGTTCGGCGTCGGCAGCCTCGCCGGCTACGTCTGGTTCGGCATCGGCGGCGCGCTCCTCGCCGGCCTGCTGGTCTTCGCCGTCGCCACCCGCGCCCGCGAGGGCGCCAGCCCGGTCACTCTCGCGCTGGTCGGCGCGGCCCTCGACGCCAGTCTCGCCTCCGTGGTGTACGCGCTGCTCAGCATCGACGCCCGCACGTTCGAGGACTACCGGTTCTGGGTGGTCGGCGGGCTCACCGGGCGGGATGTCTCGGTGGCCGCCCAGGTGCTGCCGTTCGTGCTCGCCGGGCTGGTGCTGGCCGCCCTCGTCGCCCGCGGCCTGGACGCCCTCGCCCTCGGCGACGACGTGGCCCGGGGCCTCGGGCACCGGATCGGGCTGGTCCGCCTCGGCGGCGGCGTCGCCGCCGTGCTCCTCACCGGGGCGGCCGTCGCCGCCGCCGGCCCGATCGCCTTCGTCGGGCTCGCCGTGCCGCACCTGGCCCGCGCCCTGGTCGGCGCCGACCACCGCTGGACCCTGGCGGTCTCCGCGCTGCTCGGGCCCGCGCTGCTGCTCGGCGCCGACGTCGTCGGCCGGCTGGTCGCCCCGCCCGGGGAGGTGCCGGCGGGCATCGTCACCGCACTCGTCGGCGCCCCGCTGCTGGCCTGGCTGGTCCGCCGCGCGAAGGTGGTGACGGCGTGACCGCCCCCGCCCTGGTCGGCGCTCTGCCGCCCGCCCTGCTCGTTCCCCGCGCGAAGGTGGTGACGGCGTGACCGCCCCCGCCCGCCCCGCCGCACGGAAGCCGGCCGACCGGTCGACGGGCCGCCCCCGTGCCGGAGTCGTCGCGCTGCCCGGGCGCTCGCTGGTGCGCGTCGGCCCGGTCAGCGTGCAGATCCGCCGCCGCTCGGTGCTGGTCGCCGCCACGCTGGTCGTGCTGCTGCTGGGCGCCGGGGTGCTCAGCCTCTCCCTCGGCACCCCGTACGTCGCCCCGGTCGACGTGCTGCGCGCCCTCTCCGGCGCCGGCACCCCGTACGACCTGGTCGTCTTCGACCTGCGGCTGCCCCGGCTGGTGCTGGCCGCGGTGGCCGGCGCGGCCTTCGGGGTCGCCGGCACGCTGATCCAGAGCGTGGCCCGCAACCCGCTCGCCAGCCCGGACGTCGTCGGCATCACCCAGGGCGCCGGCCTCGCCGCCACGGTGGCCCTGACCGGCGGGGCCGCCGCGGTGATCGTGGCGCCGGCGGCGCTGGCCGGTGGGCTGGCCGCCGCCGCGCTGTTGTTCGTCCTCGGCGCCCGGCACGGGTTGGCCGCCCAGCGGTTCGTGCTCGCCGGCGTGGCGGTCGCCTTCGCGCTGCGGGCCCTGACCGAGGTGGTCATGCTCACCGCCGATCCGATCGACGGGCTGCGCGCGCAGATCTGGCTGATCGGCACGCTCGCCGGCAAGGGCTGGACCGAGGCCCTCTGGATCGCCGCCACCCTCGTCGCGCTCCTGCCGGTGCTCGCCTGGGCCGGCTGGGCGCTGAACAGCACCGCGCTGGACGACGACACCGCCCGGGGGATCGGCCTGCGCCCGGTGGCCCGCCGGGTCGGTCTCGCCGGCACCGGGGTGCTGGCCGCCGCGATGGTCACCGCCCAGGTGGGCGCGGTCGACTTCGTCGCCCTGGTCGCCCCGCAACTGGCCCGGCGGCTGGTCCGCGCGGAGCGCCCCCCGCTGGTCTGCGCCGCCCTGCTCGGGGCGCTGCTGCTGGTGCTGGCCGACCTGGCCGGCCGGCGGCTCTTCGCCCCCACCCAGCTGCCCGCAGGGGTGCTGACCGCCGCCATCGGCGGCCCGTACCTGATCTTCCTGCTGGTCCGCGGCCGCCGGCGGCCCTCGTGATGTCCCACCCTGGCAAGGAGGCATGATGCTCTCCACCCGCGACCTGGTCGCCGGCTACGACGAGCGGACGGTGCTGGACGGGCTCGACCTGGAGCTGCCCGCCGACGCGTTCACCGTGATCGTCGGGCCCAACGCCTGCGGCAAGTCCACCCTGCTGCGCACCATGGCCCGCCTGCTCACACCCCGGCGGGGCGCGGTGCTGCTCGACGGCGCCGCCATCCGGGACCTGCCGACCCGCGACGTCGCCCGGCGGCTCGGCGTGCTGCCGCAGAGTCCGCTGGTGCCGGAGGGGGTCACCGTCGCCGACCTGGTCGGCCGGGGCCGGCAGCCGTACCAGCGGTGGTGGCGGCAGTGGTCGGAGGAGGACAGCGCCGCCGTCGACCGGGCCATGGCGCTCGCCGACGTGGCCGGGCTGGCCGGCCGGCCCGTGGACACCCTCTCCGGCGGCCAGCGGCAGCGCGTCTGGATCGCCATGACCCTCGCCCAGGACACCGAGGCGCTGCTGCTCGACGAGCCGACCACCTTCCTCGACCTCGCCCACCAGGTGGAGGTGCTGGACCTGCTGCACCGGCTGCGCGCCGAGCGGGGCCGGACGGTGGTGGCCGTGCTGCACGACCTCAACCAGGCCGCCCGGTACGCCGACCACCTGGTCGCGATGCGGTCCGGCGCCGTGGTGGCCGCCGGGCCGCCCCGGGAGATCCTCACCGCCGACCTGGTCCGGGACGTCTTCGGGCTCGACTGCGTGGTCGTGCCCTGCCCGGTGACCGGGGCGCCCCTCGTGGTGCCCGCGCTCACCAGCCCCTCGCTGACCCGGCCGTCCGACGCGGCCGACCTGGTCGGCTCAGCTCCGGCGGGACCGCCGGCCCCGGCGGCCCGCCCCCCGGCCGAGGACGCGCTCACCCCGCGCACCGGCTCGTACCCCTCGAAAGGAATCTGATGCGTCGTCTCGCCGCCGCCCTCACCGCGGCGCTGGCCCTCGGCGTCGGCCTCACCGCCTGCGGTGAGAGCGACCCGGTCGCCGGCACCACCACCGGGGAGACCCGGGAGATCACCCACGCCATGGGCACCACCAAGGTGCCGGCCGACCCGAAGCGGGTCGTCGTGCTCGACACCGACAAGATCGACACCGCGCTGTCCCTCGGCGTCACGCCGGTCGGCGCCGCCACCGCGGGCGAGGCGAAGAGCTGGCCGACCTACTTCGGCGAGGAGAAGCTCGCCGGCATCAAGGAGGTCGGGGTGCTCACCGAGCCCGACCTGGAGGCCATCAACGCCCTCAAGCCGGACCTGATCCTGGGCAGCAAGTTCCGCCAGGAGAAGTTCTACGACGAGCTGAAGGCCATCGCGCCGACCGTGTTCACCGAGAAGGTCGGCATCACCTGGAAGGAGAACTTCCTCCTCGACGGCAAGGCGCTCGGCAAGGAGCAGCAGGCCAAGGACCTGCTCACCGCGTACGAGACCCGGGCCAAGGAGTTCGGCGCCAAGCTGGGCGACGCCGCCGACCGCAAGGTGTCCATCGTCCGCTTCATGCCGACCGAGATCCGCGTGTACGGGCCCGACTCGTTCTCCGGCATCGTGATCGGCGACACCGGCCTGGGCCGCCCCGAGCGGCAGCTGCTGACCGGCAAGGAGGACCGGCGGATGGACCGGGTGAGCCCGGAGCGCATCGGCGAGGTCGACGGTGACGTCATCTTCGTGACCGCGTACGGCGAGAAGGCCGCCGCCGAGCAGGCCAAGGTCACCGGCGGGACGCTGTGGAAGGCCCTGCCGGCGGTCAAGGCGGGCAAGGCGCACGTCGTCTCCGACCAGATCTGGATGACCGGCATCGGCGTCGGCGCCGCCAGCCGGATCCTCGACGACCTGGCGAAGTACCTCACCGCCTGACCGACGTCCGCCCGGGTTCGCCGGGCAACCGCCTGTGGTGGCCGCACCGTCCCCGGTGC
>NZ_JBFAVI010000075.1:0-30682 GCF_040679695.1 Micromonospora sp. NPDC052213 | reverse complement strand
GGCGACCGGGCCGGGGCCGGTCGAGCCGGGGGTGGTCCGGGCGGCGAGCGCCGACCGGACCGAGAGCACGTCCCGCACGGACGGGTCGAGGTGCTCGCTGACCGCCGCGAGGTCGGCGTCGGAGACCTCGTCGAGGGCGCAGTCCCGGGCCACGCAGAGCGCGACCAGCTTCCCGGTGATCTCGTGCGCGTCGCGGAACGGCACGCCCCGGCGGACGAGCCAGTCGGCCACCTCGGTGGCCAGCGAGAAGCCCACCGGCGCGGCGGCGACGAGGCGGTCCACCCGGACGGTCATCGTGGAGATCATCCCGGCCAGGGCCGGCAGCAGCAGCTCCAGGGTGTCGACCGCGTCGAAGGCCGGCTCCTTGTCCTCCTGCATGTCCCGGTCGTAGGTCATCGGCAGGCCCTTGAGCATGGTGAGCACGCTCATCAGCCCGCCGACGAGGCGGCCGGACTTGCCCCGGGCCAGCTCGGCGATGTCCGCGTTCTTCTTCTGCGGCATGATCGACGAGCCGGTGGCGAAGGCGTCGTCCAGCTCCACCCAGCCGAACTCCTGCGACGTCCAGAGCACCACCTCCTCGCCGAGGCGGGACAGGTGCACCCCGACCATCGCGGTGACGAAGAGGAACTCGGCGACGAAGTCACGGTCTGCCACGGCGTCCATGGAGTTGGCGAAGGACGTGCGGAAGCCCAACTCCTTGGAGACGGCCACCGGGTCCAGCGGCAGGCCGGAACCGGCCAGCGCGCCCGCGCCGAGCGGGCTGATCGCCGTGCGGTGGTCCCAGTCGCGCAGCCGTTCCAGGTCGCGCAGCAGCGGCTGCACGTGGGCGAGCAGCCAGTGCCCGAAGGTGACCGGCTGGGCGTGCTGGAGGTGGGTCATCCCCGGCGCGGCGGTGTCCACGTGCCGCCCGGCCTGCTCGACCAGCGCCTCGGCCAGCTCGACCAGCCGCGACGCCACGCCCCGGGCGTGGTCGCGCAGGTAGAGCCGCAGGTCGGTGGCGACCTGGTCGTTGCGGGACCGGCCGGCGCGCAGCTTGCCGCCGAGGCTGCCGAGGCGCTCCAGCAGCCCGCGCTCCAGCGCGGTGTGCACGTCCTCGTCGTCGACGGTGGGGCGGAACTGCCCGGAGGCGCAGGCGGCCTCCAGGTCGTCCAGGGCGGCGAGGATGCGGCCCAGCTCCTCCGGGTCGAGCAGGCCCGCGCCCGCGAGGACCCGGGCGTGCGCCCGGGAACCCGCGATGTCGTACGGGGCGAGGCGCCAGTCGAACTGCACGCTCACCGACAGCCGTGCCAGGGCCTCTGCGGGGCCGCCGGCGAACCGGCCGCCCCAGAGGCTGGTGCGGTTGGTGGCGGCGCTGTTCTCGGTCAGGCTCTTGTCGTCCACGCCGCCCATTGTGGTGCCCACGATCTTCAGCCGCCCAGCCGGGCGTCCCGCGCGGCGGCCATCTTGCTCGGCAGGCCCCAGAGCTGGACGAAGCCCTTGGCCAGGGACTGGTCGAACGTGTCGCCGGTGTCGTAGGTGGCCATGCCGAAGTCGTAGAGGCTGGCCTCGGAGCGCCGGCCGGTGACGGTGGCCCGGCCGCCGTGCAGGACGAGCCGCACCTCGCCGCTGACGTGCCGCTGCGCGTCGTCGATGAACGCGTCCAGGCTGTTCTTCAGCGGGGAGAACCAGAGGCCGTCGTAGACCAGCTCGCCCCAGCGCTGGTCGACGCCGCGCTTGAACCGGGCCAGGTCCCGCTCCACGGTCACCGCCTCCAGCTCCTGGTGGGCGGTGATCAGCGCGATCGCGCCGGGCGCCTCGTACACCTCGCGGCTCTTGATGCCGACGAGGCGGTCCTCGACCATGTCGAGCCGGCCCACGCCCTGGGCGCCGGCGCGCCGGTTGAGCTCCAGGATCGCCTGGTACGGGGTGACGGTCTCGCCGTCGATCGCCACCGGGACGCCGGCGTCGAAGGTGATCACGACCTCGTCGGCGTCACGCTCCTGCGCCGGGTCGGCGGTGTACGAGTACAGGTCCTCGATCGGGCTGTTCCAGATGTCCTCCAGGAAGCCCGTCTCGACGGCGCGCCCGAACAGGTTCTGGTCGATGGAGTACGGCGACTTCGCCGACACGTCGATCGGCAGCCCCTTCTCCTCGGCGAAGGCGATCGCCTTGTCCCGCGTCCAGGCGAAGTCCCGGGCCGGCGCGATGATCTTCAGGTCGGGCGCGAGCGCGCCCAGGCCGACCTCGAAGCGGACCTGGTCGTTGCCCTTGCCGGTGCAGCCGTGCGACACGATGGTGCCGCCGTGCTTGCGGGCCGCGGCCACCAGGTGCTTGACGATCAGCGGCCGGGACAGCGCGGAGACCAGCGGGTAGCGGTCCATGTAGAGCGCGTTGGCGCGGATGGCCGGCAGGCAGTACTCGGCGGCGAACTCGTCGCGCGCGTCGACCACCTCGGACTCGACCGCGCCGCAGTCCAGGGCGCGCTGCCGGATGGCGTCGAGGTCCTCGCCGCCCTGCCCGACGTCGACCGCGACCGCGATCACCTCGGCGCCGGTCTGCTCGGCGAGGTACGGGATGGCGACGGAGGTGTCGAGCCCTCCGGAGTAGGCAAGAACGACCCGCTCGGTCATGGTGTGGTGCTCCCTTCAACGTTCTCTTCCCGGCGGGCCCAGCCGGCGAGCTTGTCGCCGAGCGCGGCCCCGCCGACGGCCTCGCGGGCCACGACGAGGATGGTGTCGTCGCCGGCGATGGTGCCGACGACCTCGGGCAGGCCCGCTCGGTCCACCGCGCTGGCCAGGTAGTGGGCTGCGCCCGGCGGGGTGCGCAGCACGGCGATGTTGCCGCTGGAGTCGACCCCGTTGAGCAGCTCCCGAAGCAGCCGGACCAGCCGGGCCGGCGCCGCCTCGGCGTCGCGCAGCGGCCGGTGGCCGTCCTCGGGGATCAGGTAGACGGCCCGCCCGTCGCCGCCGCGTACGGTCACCGCGCCCAACTCCTTGAGGTCGCGGGACAGGGTGGCCTGGGTGACCTGGATGCCGTCGCCGGCGAGCAGGTCGGCCAGCTCGGTCTGCGAGTGGATCGCCTTGTCGCGGATCAGCTCGACGAGGCGGGCGTGGCGGGCGGCGCGGGTCAGCGGGGCGGTCATGGATTCTCCCTGGTCGCGGCGGCGCCCGGCGCCGCCGCGTCCGGGGCGGCGGGCGCGGCCCCGAGGAGGAACGTCAGCAGCGCCTTCTGGGCGTGCAGCCGATTCTCCGCCTGGTCGAACACGGCGCTGTGCGGGCCGTCGAGCACCTCGTCGGTGATCTCCTCGCCCCGGTGCGCGGGCAGGCAGTGCAGCACGATCGCGTCGGGCGCGGCGTGGTCCAGCAACGCGGCGTTGACCTGGTACGGCAGGAACGGGGTGATCCGGTCCAGGCCGTCCGACTCCTGACCCATCGAGGTCCACGTGTCGGTGGCGACCACGTCGGCCCCGGCCACCGCCGCGACGGGGTCGGTCAGCGCCTGCACGGAGCCGCCGGTGCCGGCGGCGATCTTCTCGGCCCGGGCGAGCACCTCCGGGTCGGGGCCGAAGTTGGCCGGCCCGGCGACCCGCACGTGCATCCCGGCGGTCGCCCCGGCCAGCAGGTACGAGTGGGACAGGTTGTTGGCGGCGTCGCCGACGTACGCCAGGGTCCGGCCGGCGGTGCCGCCGCAGTGCTCGCGGATCGTGAGCAGGTCGGCCAGGAGCTGGCACGGGTGGAACCCGTCGGTGAGCGCGTTGACGACCGGCACGGTCGCGGCGTCGGCGACCTCGGCGATCCGGTCGTCGCCGTGCGTGCGCAGCACGATCGCCGCGACGTAGCGGGAGAGGACCCGCCCGGCGTCGCCGAGGGTCTCGCCCCGCCCGAAGTGGGTGACCTGGGTGTCCACCACAAGGGGGTGCCCGCCGAGTTCGGCGATGCCGACGTCGAACGAGAACCGGGTGCGCAGGCTCTGCTTGTCGAACAGCACCGCCACCGACCGGGGGCCGGCCAGCGGCCGGTGGCCGAACCGGTCGGCCTTCATCCGCGCCGCGAGGTCGAGCACGGCCGACTGCTCGGCGGGGGTCAGGTCGTCGTCCCGCAGGAAGTGCCGGGTCATGCGCTCGTCTCCGTCGTGGTCGCGGTGGTCGTGGCGGCCGGGCTCTCGGCGGCGGCCGGGGAGGTGCCGGCGGCGGCCGGCGAGGTGCCGGCGGCGGCCGGCGAGGTGCCGGCGGCGGCCGGGGAGGCCGCGTCGAGGGCCGCGGGAAGAGCGGCCAGGAAGGCGTCGGCCTGGGCGGCGGTCAGGATCAGCGGCGGGGCGAGCCGTACCACGCCGGGCTGCACCGGGTTGACCAGGAAACCGGCCTCCCGCAGCGCCTCGGCGAGCACCTTCGCCACGGGCGCGGCGAGCACCACGCCGAGCAGCAGGCCCGCGCCGCGTACGCCGCCGACCAGCGGGTGGCCGAGCGCCTCGATGCCCCGGCGCAGCCGCTCGCCGATCCGCTTGACGTGGTCGAGCAGCCCCTCGTGCGCGATGGTGCCCACCACCGCCAGGGCGGCGGCGCAGCTGATCGGGTTGCCGCCGAACGTGGTGCCGTGCATGCCGGGGCCGAGCAGGTCGGCGGCCCGGCCGAAGGCCAGGCAGGCGCCGAGCGGCAGCCCGCCGCCGAGCCCCTTGGCCAGGGTCACCACGTCGGGCTCGACGCCCTCGGCCTGGTGGGCGAACCAGTGCCCGGTGCGGCCGATGCCGGTCTGCACCTCGTCGAGCACCAGCAACGCGCCGTGCCGGGCGGTGATCCGCCGGGCGGCGGCCAGGTAGCCGGCCGGCGGGACCACGACGCCGTTCTCGCCCTGCACCGGCTCCAGAATCACCATGGCCGTGGCGTCGGTGACGGCCGCCTCCAGCGCGGCGACATCGCCGTAGTCGACGTGGCTGACGTCGCCGGGCAACGGGCGGAACGGGTCGGCCTTGGCCGGCTGGCCGGTCAGCGCCAGCGCGCCCATGGTCCGGCCGTGGAAGCCGCCCCGGGTGGCGACCACGTGGGTGCGGCCGGTGAGCCGGGACAGCTTGAACGCCGCCTCGTTGGCCTCCGCGCCCGAGTTGGCGAAGAAGACCCGGCCCGACCGGCCGGCCAGGGCCAGCAACAGCTCGGCCAGGGCCACCGGCGGCTCGGCGACGTAGAGGTTGGAGACGTGCCCGAGGGTGGCGACCTGCTTCGACACGGCGGCCACCACGGCCGGGTGGGCGTGGCCGAGGGCGTTGACCGCGATCCCGCCGACCAGGTCGACGTACTCCCGGCCTGCCTCGTCGACCACGACGGCGCCGGAGCCGGAGACGAGGGCCAGCGGCGGCGTGCCGTAGTTGTCCATCATCGACTGCGACCAGCGCTCGACGAGCGTGCTCATGACGGAATCACCATCGTTCCGAACCCTTCCGAGGTGAAGACCTCCAGCAACGTGGAGTGGGCGACCCGGCCGTCGACCACGTGCGCGGCGGGCACCCCCTGCCGCACGGCCCGCAGGCAGGCCTCCATCTTGGGCACCATGCCGCTGGACAACGACGGCAGCAGCTTCGCCAACTCGTCGGCGGTGATCTCGCTGACCAGGCTGCCGGTGTCCGGCCAGTCGGCGTAGAGGCCGGGCACGTCGGTGAGGACGACCAGCTTGCGGGCGTCGAGGGCGACGGCGAGCGCGGCGGCGGCGGTGTCGGCGTTCAGGTTGTGCAGCACGCCGTCGGCGTCCGGCGCGACGGTGGAGATCACCGGAATCCGCCCGGCCGCGATCAGGTCGGTGACCGCCGAGACGTCGACCGACTCGACGTCGCCGACCTGCCCGACGTCGACCGGCTCCCCGTCCACGTACGCGGGCCGCCGCACGGCGGTGAACAGGCCCGCGTCCTCGCCGGAGAGGCCGACCGCGAACGGGCCGTGCGCGTTGATCAACCCGACCAGCTCCCGGCCCACCTGGCCGACGAGCACCATCCGGACCACGTCCATCGCCTCCGGGGTGGTGACCCGCAGGCCGCCCCGGAACTCGCTGGCGATGCCGAGCCGGCCGAGCATGGCGGAGATCTGCGGGCCGCCGCCGTGCACCACGACCGGCTTCAGGCCGGCGTAGCGCAGGAAGACCATGTCGGCGGCGAAGGCCCGTTGCAGTTCGGGGTCGACCATGGCGTTGCCGCCGTACTTGACCACGACGGTCGAGCCGGAGAAACGGGCCAGCCAGGGCAGGGCCTCGATCAGCGTGGCGGCCTTGGCCTGGGCGCGGGTGAGGTCGGTGGTGAGGCTCATGTCGAGTAGGCCGAGTTCTCGTGTACGTACGCGTGGGAGAGGTCGTTGGTCCAGATCGTGGCCTCGGCGTCGCCGGCGTGCAGGTCGATCCGGATGGTGACGTCCCGCCCGGTCAGGTCGACCTTCGACCGGTCCTCGGCGGCGGCGCCGGAGCGGCACACCCAGACGCCGTTGACCGCGACGTCGACCGCGTCCGGCTCGAAGGCGGCGGCGGTGGTGCCGACCGCGGCGAGGATCCGGCCCCAGTTCGGGTCGTTGCCGAACAGCGCGGTCTTGACCAGGTTGTTGCGGGCCACCGACCGCCCCACCTCGACCGCGTCGTCCTCGCTCGCCGCGCCGACCACGTCGACGGCGATCTGCTTGGTGGCGCCCTCGGCGTCGGCGACGAGCTGCTGGGCCAGGTCGTGCGCGGCGGCGGTGACCGCGGCGGTCAGCTCGGCCGGCGTCGGCGCGATGCCGCTCGCGCCGCTGGCCAGCAGCAGCACCGTGTCGTTGGTCGACATGCAGCCGTCGGAGTCGACCCGGTCGAAGGTGACCCGGCACGCCTCGCGCAGCGCGGCGTCGAGGGCCTCCGGCCCGGCCACCGCGTCGGTGGTCAGCACGCAGAGCATGGTGGCCATCGCCGGGGCGAGCATGCCGGCGCCCTTGGCCATGCCGCCGACGGTCCAGCCGCTGCCCCGCGCCACCGTGGTCTTGGGGCGGCTGTCCGTGGTCATGATGGCCTCGGCGGCCGCCGGACCGCCGTCGCGGGACAGGCCGCGGATCGCGGCGCGTACGCCGGGGAGCAGCTTCTGCATCGGCAGCCGCTCGCCGATCAGGCCGGTCGAGCAGACCGCCACGTCGCCGGCCCCGAGCATCAGCCGGGGGCTGGCCGAGGTGAGCGCGGCGGCGGCGTGCTCGGCGGTGGCGTGGGTGTCCTGGAAGCCGGCCGGGCCGGTGCACGCGTTGGCCCCGCCCGAGTTGAGCACCACGGCGCGGACGACGCCGCCGCGGACCACCTGCTGGGTCCAGAGCACCGGCGCGGCCTTGACCCGGTTGGCGGTGAACACGGCGGCGACCCCGGCGTCCGGGCCGTCGTTGACGACCAGCGCGACGTCGCTCGCGCCGCTGGACTTGAGCCCGGCGGCCACCCCGGCCGCCCGGAACCCCCGCGGAGTCGTGACGCTCATGGTGCGATCCCCCAGACGGACAGGCCCGTCGTCTCCGGCAGGCCGAACATGAGGTTGGCGTTCTGCACGGCCTGGCCGGCGGCGCCCTTGCCGAGGTTGTCCAGCGCGCTGAGCACGATGGTCCGGCGGGTGTCGACGTCGACGGTGGCCTGCAGGTGGCAGGAGTTGGAGCCGAGGGTGGCGGCGGTGTGCGGCCAGGTTCCCTCGGGCAGCACGTGCACGAAGGGCGCGTCCGCGTACGCCTCGGCGAGCACCGCCCGGGGGTCCACGCCCCGGGCCGGCACGGCGGTCACGGTGGCCAGGATGCCCCGGGGCATCGGCGCGAGCACCGGGGTGAGCGACAGGCCGGTCGCCCCGGTGGCCTGCTTGATCTCCGGCACGTGCTGGTGGGTGCCGACGCGGTAGGGCGACAGGTCCCCCATCACCTCGCTGCCGAGCAGGTGCGGCTTGGCCGCCTTGCCCGCGCCGGAGGTGCCGGAGGCCGCGACGACCACCACGTCGGCCGGGGCGGCGGCGCCGGCGGCGATCAGCGGGGCGAGCGCGAGGGTGATGGCGGCGGCGTAGCAGCCGGTGTTGGCGACCCGGGTCGCGCCGGCGATCAGCTCCCGCTGGCCGGGCAGCTCGGGCAGGCCGTAGGTCCACTGCCCGGCGTGCGGGCCGCCGTAGTAGTTGGCCCAGGCGTAGGGGTCGGCGAGCCGGTGGTCGGCGCCGAGGTCGACGACGCGGACCTCGGGCGGGAGCTGGGCCGCCAGGGCCGCCGACTGCCCGTGCGGCAGGGCCAGGAAGACCAGGTCCGCGTCGGCCAGCGCCGTCGCGTCCGTCTCGCCGAGGACCAGGTCCAGGCCGGCGAGCTGCGGGTGTACGACGTCGAGCCGGTGCCCGGCCTGGCTGTGCGCGGTAGCGGCGACCAGGTCGAACTCCGGGTGCCCGGCGACCAGGCGGATCAGCTCGCCCCCGGCGTAGCCGCTCGCCCCCGCTACCGCGACTCGGATACCCATACTCACCTCCGCATGACTATGCAGCGAAGGCTAGCAGTGATGATCGGCCTCTGCAAGTTCATACAGACTTCTGTATGCGCATGATGAGCGTCGCGTCCGGGCGCGGGAGGCCGGGACGGAGCCGGACAACGGAAACGGCCCCCGCCCGGCGAAACCGGACGGGGGCCGTCGACATCCAGGCGTCAGGCGCCGCGCAGGGTGGCGCCGAAGCGTTCCGCGGCCCGGGCGACCGCCGCGTCCCGCGCGGCCACCGCCTCCTCCACGGTCAGCGTCCGGTCGGGAGCCCGGAAGGTGAGCTTGTACGCCAGCGACTTCCGGCCCGCCCCGAGCTGCTCGGAGGCGTACACGTCGAACAGGCGCACCCCCTCCAGCAACTCGCCGGCGCCCTCGACCAGGGCGCGCTGCACCTGCGCCGCCGGAACCGACTCGTCGACCACCAGCGCCACGTCGATCAGCGCCGGCGGGAAGCCCGAGACGGCCGGCCCGGACGCCACCGGGGCCGCCGGCAGCGCGTCCAGGTCCAGCTCCAGGGCGCTGGTCCGCCGGGGCAGCTCCAGCGCCGCCACGACCGCCGGGTGCAGCTCGCCGGCGTGCCCGACCACCGTGCCGTCGACCAGCAGCTCCGCGCAGCGGCCGGGGTGCCACGGCGCGTACTCGGCGGCCCGGACCTCGACCCGGTACGCGGGAATGTCGGCGGCGGCGAGCACGTCCCGGCCGGCCTCCACGGCGTCCGCCCAGCCGGCCGCCCGGCCCCCGCCCCACCAGCCGGCCGGCTCGATGTCGCCGGTCAGCACGACGGCGACGTGCCGGGGCTGGTCGGGCACCACGGCGTCGGCGGCGGCGAACTCCTCGTCGCTGGGTCGCCGGTCCACGCCCATCGCCGGCGGGCGGCCGGCGCCGGGACGCGGGTGGAAGACCGCGCCGATCTCGTACAGGGCGAGGTCGCGCTGGCCCCGACCGAGATTGCGCTTCACGATGCCGAGCAGCGGGCCGAGCAGCGTGGTGCGCAGCAGCGGCTCCTCCTCCGACAGCGGGTTGGCCAGCCGTACCGCCTGCCGGCGCGGGTCGCCCTCGGGCAGGCCGAGCTGGTCGGCCAACTCCGGGGCGACGAACGGGTGCGCCAGCACCTCCACGTACCCGCGCTCGGCGAGCGACCGGGCCACGGCCCGGCGGCGACGCTGCTGCCAGGTCAGGCCGCGGCCGGGCGGCGCCGTCGGCAGCACCGACGGCACCCGGTCGTACCCGTCGAGGCGGACCACCTCCTCGACCAGGTCCGCCGGGTCGGTCAGGTCGGGCCGCCAGGTCGGCGGCGTGACGGTGAGCGCCGCGCCGTCGCCGGCGGCGACGCCGACCTCGCCCGGGTCCTCGCCGAGCCGGTCGGCGCCGCGGGCGACCGTGCAGCCCACCTGCTCCAGCAGGGCCACCACCCGCGCCGGCGGGTAGGTCACGCCGATCCGCCGGGTCGGCAGGTCGACCGGCAGGACCACCGGGGTACGCGGCCGGACGTGGTCGATGTCGAGGATCTCGTCCCCGGCCGTGCCGCCGGCGTGCTCGGTGAGCAGCCGGACCGCCCGCGCGATGGCGACCAGCGGCAGGGCCGGGTCGACGCCCCGCTCCCACCGCTTCGCCGCCTCGCTGAACAGCCGGTGCCGGCGGGCGGTGCGCCCCACCATCACCGGATCCCAGTGGGCGGCCTCGAAGAGCACGTTCGTCGTCCCCGCGACGACCTCGCTGGTCTCGCCGCCCATCACGGCGGCGAGCGAGATCGGGCCGGTGTCGTCGCAGATCACCATGTCCTCGGGCGCGAGCGCGCGGGTCACCCCGTCCAGCGTGGTCAGCTTCTCCCCCGCCTCGGCGCGGCGGACCACCAGCGGCCCGGCGATCCGGTCGGCGTCGAAGGCGTGCATCGGCTGGCCGAGTTCCAGCATCACGTAGTTGGTGATGTCGACCGGCAGCGAGATGCTGCGGATGCCGGCGACGGTGAGCCGCCGCTGCATCCAGCCGGGGGTGGCCGCCGTCGGGTCGACGCCGCGCACGAGGCGGGCGGCGAACCGGTCGCAGCCGACCGTGTCCCGCACCTCGACCGGGTACGCCGGGGCCTCCGTGCCGCCGGGAGCGGGCGCCAGGCCCGGGTCGCGGAACGGCACGCCGAGGGTGTGCGACAGCTCGCGGGCGAGGCCGCGCAGGCTCATCGCGTACCCCCGGTCGGGGGTGATCTCCAGCTCGACCACGACGTCGTCGAGCCCGACGACCGGCCGCGCGTCGTCGCCCGGCTTGGCCGGGGTGTCCTCGGGCAGCACGATGATGCCCGAGTGGTCGTCGCCGAGGCCCAGCTCCTTGGCGGAGCAGATCATGCCGTTGGAGTTGCGCCCGTACGTCTTGCGCGCGCCGATGGCGAAGCCACCGGGCAGCACGCCGCCGGGCAGGATGACCACGACCCGGTCGCCCGGGGCGAAGTTGCGCGCCCCGCAGACGATCTCCTGCGGCTCGCCGGTGCCGTTGGCGTCCCCGACGTCGACCCGGCAGAACCGGATCGGCTTCTTGAAGCCGGTCAGCTCCTCGATCTCCCGGACCTCACCGACCACCAGCTGACCGGTGACGGTCTCCCGCAGGTCCACGACGGACTCGACCTCGATGCCGAGGCCGACCAGGGCCTGCTCCAGGTCGCCGGCGGGCAGGTCGGCGGGGAGGTCGACGTACTCCCGCAGCCAACTGACAGAAACTCGCATGACTCAGACCACCGTCTCCGTAACTCGTACCCGCATCGCCTACGCCCCGACCCCGAACGCGCGGGTGAACCGCACGTCGCCCTCGGCCATGTCCCGCATGTCGCTGACCCCGTGCCGGAACATCACGGTCCGGTCGATGCCCATGCCGAACGCGAATCCCGAGTAGACCTCGGGGTCGATGCCGCAGGCGCGCAGCACCCGCGGGTTGACCATGCCGCAGCCGCCCCACTCGACCCAGCGCGGGCCGTCGCGGTGCTCCGGGAACCAGACGTCGAACTCCGCCGACGGCTCCGTGAACGGGAAGTAGTGCGGCCGGAAGCGGGTCTTCGCGCCCTCGCCGAACATCGCCCGGGCGAAGTGGTCCAGGGTCCCGCGCAGGTGCGCCATCGTGATGCCCTTGTCCACCACCAGGCCCTCCACCTGGTGGAAGACCGGGGCGTGGGTGGCGTCCAGCTCGTCGGTGCGGTAGACCCGGCCGGGCACGATCACGTAGATCGGCGGCTTGCGGGTCAGCATGGTGCGCGCCTGCACCGGCGAGGTGTGGGTGCGCAGGACGAGGCCGGAGCCCGCCTGCTCGCCGGCCGCCCCGGCGGAGCCGTCGGCGGGTGCGATGTGGAAGGTGTCCATCAGGCCGCGGGCCGGGTGGTCGGCCGGGATGTTGAGCGCGTCGAAGTTGGTCCACTCCAGCTCGACCTCGGGCCCCTCGGCCACCTCGTAGCCCATCCCGAGGAACAGGTCGCTGATCTGCTCCATCAGGGTGCTGATCGGATGCCGGGCACCCCGGGGCCGCCGGTCGTGGGGCAGCGTCACGTCGACGCGCTCCTCCACCAGCACCCGTTCCGCCTGCTCCCGCTCCAGGACCTCCTGGCGGGCGGCGTAGGCGGCCTCGACGGCGCGGCGGGCCTCGTTGACCCGCTTGCCGGCGTCGGACTTCGCGGCCGGCGGCAGCGCGCCGATCTCCCGGCGGGCCAGCGACACCGGGGACCGGTCGCCGAGGTGCGCCGGGCGCAGCGCGGTCAGCGCGTCCGGGTCACCGGCCTCGGCGAACGCCTTCTCGGCGGCGGCGACGGCCTCGGCCAGGGCGGCCGGGTCGAGCAGGGCGACCTGCTTCGGGTCGTACGGATCGTTGCGGTAGCTCATGGCGTACGGGCACTCCCTCACGGCGGCGCCAGCCCTCACGGGGGCGGCGAAGCGAGTCTACGGACGCGCGGCTGTGCCGCAGCCCGCCGGTGGGAGTTGAGCGGAAAGCAGGTCAGGCCCGCCGCCCGCCGACACCGGCGGGCTGGCTAAACGAACGCCGTGGCGCGTTCACGGGCGAATGCTCTCCTCTGCTGGGTGCCTCGCGGGACCGGTGCCCGGTCACCGCTGCGCTCTCGCTGAAGCGTACAGGCAGACGGCGGCGGCCGCAGCCAGGTTCAGGCTCTCGGCGCGCCCGTGCAGCGGCACCCGGACGCGGGCGTCGGCGGCGGCGGTGAGCGCCTCCGGCAGGCCGTGCGCCTCGGAGCCGAACAGCCAGGCGGTGGGGGCGGCGAGCCGGCCGGCGTCGGCGAGGTCGTCGAGGTCGTCCTCGCCGTAGCCGGTGGTGGCGAGCACGGCGAGGCCGGCGGCGCGCAGCGCGGCGACCACGTCCAGCGGGTCGGGCGCGCGGACCAGGTCGACGTGGAAGAGGCTGCCGGCCGAGGCCCGGACGCACTTGCCGTTGTACGGGTCGACGGCGTCGCCGGCGAAGACGACCGCGCCGGCCCCGGCGGCGTCGGCGGTGCGCAGCACGGTGCCGGCGTTGCCCGGGTCGCGGATCTCGGCGAGCACCGCGACGAGGCGGGGCCCGCCGGCCAGGGCCCGCTCCAGGGGCACGTCGAGGTGCCGGCAGACGGCGACCAGGCCCTGCGGGGCGACGGTCTCGGCGAGGGCGGCCAGGGCCTCGTCGGTCACCTCGGAGACCGGAACGTCGGCGCGGGCGGCGTCGGCGGCCAGGTCGGCGTGCCGGTCCAGGGCGGCGGGCGTACCGAAGAGTTCGGTGACCACCCCCGGGCAGGCCAGGGCCTCGCGGACCGCCTGCGGCCCCTCGGCGAGGAACCGGCCGGTGGCCTCGCGGTCCCGGCGGCGCTGGAGCCGGCGGGCGGCGACCACCCTGGGGGTACGCGGGGTGAAGGGGCCGGAGACAGCGTCGAGGCGTCCCCCGCGCGATGGTGACTGCATGGGAGACGCCTCGATCTGCTGGTGCGCGGGGATCAGGCGGCCTGGGCCGCCGCGCCGCCGGTGCCCTCGGCCGTGACCGCGGCCCGGGCCAGCTCGACGATCGCCGCGAACGCGGCGGCGTCGTTGACGGCCAGGTCGGCCAGGATCTTGCGGTCGACCTCGATGCCGGCCAGGCGCAGGCCCTGGATCAGGCGGTTGTAGGTCATCCCGTTGGCGCGGGCGCCCGCGTTGATCCGCTGGATCCACAGCTGCCGGAAGTCGCCCTTGCGGTCGCGACGGTCCCGGTAGGCGTACTGCATCGAGTGCAGCACCTGCTCCTTGGCCTTGCGGTAGAGGCGGGAGCGCTGACCGCGGTAGCCGCTCGCGGTCTCCAGCAGGGTACGGCGCTTCTTCTGGGCGTTCACAGCCCGCTTGACGCGTGCCATCTCAACTCCTTCTTACGTCAGGTGGCGCGCGTCAGCGGCCGAGCAGCTTCTTGATGCGCTTGACATCGGCCTTGGCCAGCACGACGGTGCCGGTCAGCCGACGGGTCTGGGTGGAGGGCTTCTTCTCCAGGTTGTGCCGGAGGCCGGCCTGCTGGGCAACGATCTTGCCCTTGCCGGTCACCTTGACCCGCTTGCCCATCCCCGTGTGGCTCTTCATCTTCGGCATGTGGAACGTCTCTCCCCTGTTACTCGCCGCTGGTTTCGGCGACTGTGCCGGTGTCACCGGCCGCTGCGGTCTCGCCGGCCGGGGCGGCGCCCTCGGCTTCCCGCTCCCGCGGCCCGCCCCGGGCGGCCGTCGCGGCGACCGCGGCGGCCTTCGTGGCGCGGTGCGGCGCAAGCACCATGATCATGTTTCGGCCGTCCTGCTTCGGCGCGGCCTCGACGTACCCCAGCTCCGAGATCTCCGACTCGAGCCGGCGCAGGAGCCGGTAGCCCAGCTCCGGGCGGCTCTGCTCGCGACCGCGGAACATGATCGTCACCTTGACCTTGTCGCCGGCCTTGAGGAACCGCACCACGTGACCCTTCTTGGTCTCGTAGTCGTGCGGGTCGATCTTCGGCCGGAGCTTCATCTCCTTGATGACGGTCTGCTGCTGGTTACGCCGCGCTTCGCGCGCCTTCAGTGCGCTCTCGTACTTGAACTTGCCGAAGTCCATGAGCTTGCACACCGGAGGGCGCGCCATCGGCGCAACCTCGACCAGGTCCAGGTCTACGTCCGCGGCCAGCTGAAGGGCGCGCTCCAGCGGGACGATGCCCACCTGCTCACCCTCGGGGCCGACCAGTCGGACCTCACGTGCCCGGATCTGCTCGTTCACGCGTGGTTCGACGCTGATGGGGCCTCCTCGAGTCAAAGTCTCCTGCGTGGCCGACCCCGCGGCTCCCGGGTGGGAGCCGACCGGAAAGCAGAAGGCCCCGGCGCATGCCAGGGCCCGCTCGACCGGTCGGCACAATCACATGATCGCGCATCCGGCACCGGGACGTGCCCGGAACCGGTGACCGGACCCGGCCACCGTGGCGGCGACTCGGGTGGGAGCAGGCGCTCCTCTTTCATGGCTGTCCGGTCACGGGCGACCTGCTCGCACGCGGAGACAGCCTGGTCGACTCGACAACACTACACCCTCGCCCGAGCGCCCCCAAACCGGGCACCCCGGGGGCCGGGCCGGGCCACCGGCCTCGCCGGCGCGGCGGCCGGTCGCGCCCTCGGCGAGGCGGCTCAGCGGCCGGACGCGCCCTCGGCGAGGCGGGCCTGGTGCGCCTGGTGCAGCCGGCGCAGCGCGCGGACCCCCTCGACGGCCAGCTCCTTGTCGGCGGCCTGCAGGGCGACCATCGGCAGGAGGTCGTCGTCGTGCAGCTCCAGGCTCGCCCAGGGCGCGCCCCGGTCGAAGCGGACCCCGCGGACGACCTCCCACGGCAGCTCGTACGAGCCGAGGACGTTGCGCACGCGCACACCGCGCCCGTCCGCCACCACCCGGGGCCGGGTGAAGAGCAGGAAGCCGAGGGCGCCGAACACGCCGAGACCGACCATCGCGATCTGGTCGCCCCGCTGGAAGCTGCCGTAGCCGTTGCCGGTCGCACCGGTCAGCGAGGTGGCCACCAGGCTGAACACCACGAGGAGCACGGCCGCCGAGGCCCAGCAGACCACCCGGATACGGCGCGGGCGGAGGCGGATCGTCTCGGTTTCACTCACCCCACCAGTTTGCCACCCGCTCCGGGCCGCTCGTCCGCCGCCACACGGGCGGACGGCACCGCGGCGCGGGTACGCGACCGGGCGGAGCCCCGACCGGCGATCAACGCGGCCAACAGGGTCAGCAGCGCGCCGGCGAGCACCGGCAGCCGCACGCCCGGCCCGCCCGGCACCAGCGCGTCCAGCAGCAGGGCGCCGCCCAGTTGCCCGGCGACCAGCGCCAGGCCGGTACGCAGCACCCCGATCGCGGGCACCCCGACCACCAGGCTCGCCACGATGACCACGCCGAGCAGTCCGCCCGTGTAGAGGTACCAGGCGTCCGGCCAGGTCGGGGCCGGGCCGGCCAGGACTCCAGCCAGCGCCGCGACGAGCAGCACCACCGGCGTGGCGGTGGCGAAGTTGACCGCGACCCCGGCGGCGGCCGAGCCGGCGGCGGAGACCCGCGCGTTCAGCGCGGACTGGAGCGCGACGGCCACCCCGCCGGCCACGGCCAGCAGCACCAGCCCGAGGGCGAGGTCGCCGACGGGCCGGCCGAGCTGGGCCAGCGCCACGGCGGCCACGCCCAGCAGGGCGCCGGCCACCCGCGCCGGGGTGAGCGCCAGCCGCCCGACCGGCGCCAGCCCCGCCCGGTCCACGGCCAGCCCGCCGAGACTGCCGCCGGCCACCTGCGCGATGGTGAAGACCGCCACCCCGAGCACCGGGACGATGTACGCGCCGAGCAGCACGATGGCCGCCCCGCCGAGCCCGCCCAGGTACGCCCACCAGGGCAGCCGGGCCCGGCGCAGCGCGACCAGGCCGGCGCGGGCCGAGGGCAGGGCCAGCACCCCGACGCCGATCAGCAGCGTCCCGCCGAGGTTGTTGACCACCGCGCCCAGGGTGGCGTTGCCGGCCCGCTCGCCCAACTCGGCGTTGGCCACGCCCTGCGCCGCCGAGGCGAACCCGGCGAGGGTGACCACCACCATGGCCGCCCACGGCGGCAGGACGCGCGGCACCGGCCGGGCCGGGATGCCCGCCGCCGCGGGTCGGCCGCTCACAGCCGGCAGGCGTGGATGTTGGTGACGAGGATCGCGCGGGCGCCGATCTCGTAGAGCTCGTCCATGATCCGGTGCACGTCGTCGCTGAGCACCATCGCCTGCACGGCCACCCAGCCCTCGCGGTGCAGCGGGGAGACGGTCGGCGACTCGATGCCCGGGGTCAGCGAGCTGGCCCGGTCCAGCAGGCCGGCCGGCACGTCGTACGCGAGCATCACGTAGCGGCGGGCCACCAGGACGCCGTGCAGGCGGCGCAGCAGCTGCTCCGACTGCGGGTGCGCCGGCGCGCCGGTGCGGCGGACGAGCACCGCCGAGGAGCGCAGCAGCGGCTCGCCGAAGACCACCAGCCCGGCCTGGCGCAGTGTGGTGCCGGTCTCCACCACGTCGGCGACCACGTCGGCGACGCCGAGCCGGATGGCGTTCTCCACGGCCCCGTCCAGGCGGATCACGTCCGCCTTCACCCCCAGCTCGGCCAGGTGCCGCTCGACCAGCCCCGGGTACGCGGTGGCGATCCGGTGCCCGCCCAGCTCTCGTACGTCGTCGACGTCCTCGGGGCGGGCGGCGAAGCGGAAGGTGGCCCGGCCGAAGTCGAGGTCCACCACCTCCTCGGCCGGCGCGCCGGAGTCGATCAGCAGGTCGCGGCCGGTGATCCCGACGTCGAGGTCCCCGGAGCCGACGTAGGTGGCGATGTCCTTGGGCCGCAGGTAGAAGAACTCGATGTCGTTGGGCTCGTCCCGGCAGACGAGGTCCTTGGGGTCGGTGCGCTGGCGGTAGCCCGCCTCGCGCAGCATCTGGGCGGCCTTCTCGGCCAGGGTGCCCTTGTTGGGTACGGCGACACGCAGCATGACGGAGTGCTCCTTCGATCGGATCTGATCAACGGCGGGGCGCACTCACAAATGTCGGTAGACGTCCTTGAGGTCGAGGCCGCTGGCGAGCATCAGCACCTGGACCTGGTAGAGCAGCTGGGAGATCTCCTCGGCGGTCCGCTCCGGCCCCTCGTGCTCGGCGGCCATCCACGACTCGGCCGCCTCCTCGACGACCTTCTTGCCGATGAAGTGCACGCCCTTCTCGAGCGCGGCGACCGTGCCCGAGCCAGGGGTGCCGGCGGCGGCCTTGGCCTGCAGCTCGGCGAACAACTCCTCGAACGTCTTCACGACGTGCCATTGTCGCAGGCCCGCCCGGCGAACACGCCGGGCGGGTCGCGCCTCATTTCGCCGGCGGCGCTGGCGGCCGTCCCAGCCCGGCCGCCCGGGCGCGGGCGACCGCCTCGCTGCGGTCGACGGCGTGCAGCTTGCCGAGGATGGTCGACACGCTGTTGCGGACCGTCTTCGGCGCGACGGACAGCTTGCGGGCGATCGCCTGGTTGCCGAGCCCCTGGGCCACCAGGTCGAGGATCTGCACCTCCCGCGGGGTGAGTTCGGGAAACGGCCGGTTCTGCGGCGACCGGGGCCCCTCGGCGAAGTGGCGCAGGACCCGCTGGGCGATCTCGGTGCCGAAAACCGCCTCACCGGCCGCGACGGCGGACACGGCCCGCGTCACGTCGCCGCGCGCGGCACCCTTGAGCAGGTACCCGGCGGCACCGGCGCGAATGGCGGCGTACACCGAGTCGTCGTCGGCGTGCATGGTCAGCACGAGCACGGCGACATCGCCCCGGGCCGTGATCCGCCGGGTGGCCTCGACGCCGCCGATGCCCGGCATGGCGAGGTCCATCAGCACGACGTCCGGCCGCAGCCGTTCGGCCGCGACGAGGGCCGCCTCGCCGTCGGTGGCGGTGCCGACGATCTCGATCTCGGGTACGCCGTCGAGCGCCGTACGCAGTCCGTCCAGGAAGATGGGGTGGTCGTCCACCAGCAGCACCCGCACCGGATCCGGCATCGTCAGCTCCTTCCCGCCGCGGCGGGCACCGGCAGTTCGGCGCGGACCCTCGTGCCCCCGCCGGGCCGAGGGCCGACGGTGACCGTGCCGCCCAGCTCGTCGGCTCGTTCCCGCATCGAGGACAGGCCGACGCCGTCCCGGTGTGGCACGAGCAGCCCGCACCCGTCGTCGGTGACCTCCAGCCGCAGCCGGCCATCCTCCAGGCTCATGGCGACCCGGCACCGGCTGGCGCGGGCGTGCCGTACGACGTTGGTCATCGCCTCGGTGACGATGCGGTACGCGGCGACCTCCACGGCCGCACTGGTGAGGCGCAGGTCCTCCCGGCAGTCCACCTCGACGTCCAGCCCGGCGGCGCGCAGCGCGGCGGCGTGCTCGCGGACCACGCCCGGCAGGCCGAGATCGTCGAGAGACGGCGGCCGCAGCCCGTGCACGACCTCCCGCACGTCGGAGACGGACTGGCTGATCACGCCCTTGATCTTCGTCGCCAGCGGGTGTGCCCGGGGATCGTCGGCGACCCGTTCGGCGAGCACGTCGATCTGGAGGCTGGCCGCCGCGAGCAGGGGTCCGAGCCCGTCGTGCAGGTCCCGCCGCACCCGGCGCCGCTCCTCCTCCCGAGCCCGCACGATGCGCTCCCGCGACTCCCGCAGGTCCTCCTCCAGCCGGGCGGCCCGGACGGCCATGGCGATCTGGCCGGCGAGGTCGGCGAGCAGGTCCAGCTCGCGGGGCTCGAAGGGGGCGCTGCCGCCGCGCCGCCCGACCAGCAGGGTGCCCTCCTGCCGGCCGTTGCTGACCAACGGGAACGGGTACGCGTCCGCCGGCGGGTCGACCATCTCGCCGGTGACCACCCGGGCGTACGGCACGCGCAGCATGCTCGTCAGCGTCTCGGTCACCGTGTGCAGCAGCTCCTCCAGCGCCACGGTCCGCGACAGCCGCTCGGCGAGGCCGGTGACGACCTCGTAGGGCCGGTCCCGGTCGCCGAAGAGCAGCCGGTCGACGCCCCGCAGCAGGCGGTCCTTGACCGGGTTGAGCGAGACGGCGACCGCGGCCGTGGCCACCAGCGACGCGCCCCGGCTCCGGTCGGGGGCGAGCAGCGCGGACGATGCGGCGAGGGAGCCCAGATAGGTGACGACGACGACGGCGGACAGGGCCGCGTAGGTGATCGAGCGGTCGAGCACCGCCGCGATGTCGAACAGGTCGGCGCGGAGGATGGCCATCCCGGTGGCCAGCGGAAGCGCCGCGATGCCCACGCCCTCCAGCAGGGCGCCCACCCACGGCGGCGTCCACTGGTCGGTGAGCAGGCCGACCAGGGTCGTGCCGATGAAGACCAGGGCGGCGAGCGCCAGCCAGGCGAGGCGCCGCCGGTCCGGGCCGCCCGCCCGGCGCCAGCGGACGACGAACGACGCCATCGCGGCCACCGTCAGGGCCAGCAGCGCGAACAGCGTCACGGTGGTGGTCAGCGGCGCGAGCCCCGCCAGCGCGGGTACGCCGAACGGGTTGACCGCCGGGTCGTCCGCCGCGACCCGGCCCGGGGTGACGACGACCGAGGCGACCAGCACGACCAGCGTCGCCGTGGTGGCCGGGAGGATCCACCGCCAGCGGGGGGACGGCGGACGGCCGTCCGGGAAGAGCAGCAGCGGGTACGTGGTGGCGCAGACCCAGGCGACGGCGAACAGCGTGTTCTGCGCGAGCACCAGCACCGGGCCGGTGGCGCAGGTGGGACAGGTCGCCAGAAGATGCTGGCCGAGCCCGTCCAGGACGGCGGCGCCGAACTGGAGCACGCCGACGGCGAGGAAGAGCCAGCCGACGCCGTTCGCCGGGCGGTGCACCGCGATCACCGCGCCGACCAGGGGGAAGGCCAGGAAACCGGTGAACCAGACGAGGTCCGCCACGGTCGGCGGCGTCACCCCGGGCACGAAGGCCGCGCCGACGGCCGTGGCGGCGTAGCAGGCCAGCGACAGAGCGAGCGCGGCGACGGCGACAACCCGGGACGGCCCCCTGACGGCCACTGACCTCTCCTCGCTCTCGGCGTGCCGGATGACAGTAGCCGCGGTCGCGTCCCGCTGTCGCGGGACGTTCGTCCCCTCCACGGCGTGCGGTCGGCCGGGCGTGACGGGGACGCCCGACCGTCCCGGCCGGGGCGCGGGCGGACGCAGAGTCTTCGGGCAGGAAGAACCCTCACCACGTTGGAGATCACATGTCCACGACCACCATCGCCGGAGCCGACGTCGCGCCGGTCGCACCGACGGCGCCCGCCCGGGCCGGGCTCGGCGTCGCCGCCGGCGCCGCGCTCGCCCTGTTCGTGTCGATGTTCGGCACCTGGACGCCGCAGTCGCCGGAGGTGGGCAACACGGACGCGGCCGCCATCCGGGACTGGGCGGCGGGCGCCGCGTCGACCCTGCAACTGAACGCGTTCGCCGGGGGCCTGTCCCTCGTCGCGCTGCTCGTGCTCACCTCGGCGCTGGCCGGGCTGGTGCGGCAGGCGGCGCCGAACTCGGTGCTCGGCGGCCTCACCCTGCTCGGCGGCGGCCTGCTGGCCACGGTCAACACCGTCGTCACCGGTTTCACCCTGCTCTGGGTGCTGCCCGACCTGAAAGCGCTCGACGACGCCACGGTCCAGACCTGGTACGCCGCCGCGCACCTCGGGCAGATGCTGGGCGAGGTCGCGGTCCTGGCCCAGTCGCTGCTGATGGGGGCGTTCTCCCTCGCCGCCCTGCGGGGACGGATCGTGGCCCGCTGGCTGTGCTGGCTCGGCATCGTCCTCGCCGCTGTCGGCTTCAGCAGCGTGCTGGCGCTGGTCGTCCCGTCGCCGGTGTTCGACACCGCCTGGCTCGTCGGCCTCTACGGCTGGATGCTGTGGCCGCTGCTCGCGTCGGTCACCTTCGCGGTGCGCCTGCGGAGGCTGCAGCGCTGAGGCGCTGACGGGCGACGCGCCCGTCCGCTGGCGGGCCGTCCCGGTGGGGCGGCCCGCCGGCGACGCCGGTTCACGCCGCGTGCCGGGCGTCGGCGGCTGTGTCGCGATTCCTGCCAGCGTGGTGGGACGCCCTCACGACCACCCACAACGCCCCGCCCTCCGGCGGGAAGGACGCGGGGGTCAGCCGCCGAAGCCGACCCGGTGGCCGCTGGTGGTGATGCCCCGGACGGCGAGGGCGGCGTCGAGCGCGGCGACCGTGGCCGCCCAGCCCTTGTCCTCCGCCGAGCCGGGCAGCCCGGCCCGGTCCCGGGCCTGCTCGATCGTGTCCACGGTGAGGACGCCGTGCGCCACCGGCTTGCCCTCGTCCAGCGCGACCCGGGTCAGCCCGTCGGTCACCGAACGGCAGACGTAGTCGAAGTGGGCGGTGGCGCCCCGGACCACCACGCCGAGCGCGACCACCACGTCGCAGCGGCGCGCGAGGGCCTGGGCCACCACGGGCAGCTCGACCGAGCCGGCCACCCGGGCGGTCACCGCGCGGGCCCCGCACGCCTCGGCGGCGGCGACCGCCCGGTCGAGCATGTGGTCGGTCAGCTCGCCGTGCCACCGCGCGGCCACCACGCCGACCGTCATCCCGGCGGCGTCCACCGCCGTCACGCCCGGCTCCCCGAAACCCGCCATGTCTACGCTCCGATCTCGTCGCCGGGTACCGGCCGGCCCATCGGGGCCTCGGTGACCTCGTCCAGCTCGTCCAGCAGGTGCCCCATCCGGTCCCGCTTGGTGCGCAGGTAGCGCACGTTCTCCGGGTGCGGCCGCACCGGCAGCCCCTCGCGGCCGGTGACGGTCAGCCCGTAGCCCTCCAGGCCGGCCCGCTTGGCCGGGTTGTTGGTGAGCAGCCGCATCGAGCGCACCCCGATGTCGTAGAGGACCTGCGCGCCGGTGCCGTAGTCGCGGGCGTCGGCCGGCAGGCCCAGGTCGAGGTTGGCGTCCACGGTGTCCCGGCCCTGGTCCTGGAGCTGGTACGCCTGGAGCTTGTGCAGCAGGCCGATGCCGCGCCCCTCGTGGCCGCGCACGTAGAGCACCACGCCGCGCCCCTCCCCGGCGACCCGGTCCAGGGCCGCGTCGAGCTGGGGGCCGCAGTCGCAGCGCACCGAGCCGAACACGTCGCCGGTGAGGCACTCGGAGTGCACCCGCACCAGCACGTCCCGCCCGTCGCCGATCTCGCCCATGACCAGGGCGACGTGCTCGGCCGAGTCGTGCTCGCTGCGGTAGCCCAGCGCCCGGAACACCCCGTGCCGGGTCGGCATCCGGGCCTCGGCGACCAGCTCGACCTGCTTCTCGGTGCGCCGCCGGTACGCGACCAGGTCGGCGATGGTGACCAGGGTCAGCGCGTGCTCGGCGCAGAACTTCTCCAGGTCCGGCAGCCGCATCATGGTGCCGTCGTCGTTGACCAGCTCGCAGAGCACGCCGGCGGGGCGCAGCCCGGCCAGCCGGGTCAGGTCGACGGCGGCCTCGGTGTGCCCGGGCCGGCGCAGCACGCCGCCCTCCCGGGCGCGCAGCGGCACCACGTGCCCGGGGCGGGCCAGGTCGGTCGGGCCGGTGCCGGGGTCGGCGAGCAGCCGGATGGTGTGCGACCGGTCGGCGGCGGAGATGCCGGTGCTGACCCCCTCCCGGGCGTCCACGGTCACCGTGTAGGCGGTGCCCCGCCGGTCCTGGTTGGTGTGGTGCATCGGCGGGAGGTCCAGCCGGTCGCACTCGCTCTCGGTCAGCGGCACGCAGATGTAGCCGGACGTCCACCGCACCATGAACGCGAGCAGCTCCGGTGTCGCCAACTCGGCGGCGAAGATCAGGTCGCCCTCGTTCTCCCGGTCGGCGTCGTCGACCACGACGACGGGCCGGCCGGCGGCGATGTCCGCCACCGCCTGCTCGATACTCCCAAAGGTGGTCATGCCGGCACTCCGCTTCGCTCCGCGCCGCCATGACGCATCACACTGAGCCTGATCATTCGCTCGCTCCGCTCGCTCATGCCGGCACTCCGCTTCGCTCCGTGCCGTCATGAGGCACCACCGCACTGAGCCTGATGATTCGCTCGCTCCGCTCGCTCATGCCACGGCCTCCGAATAGGTCTGCGGGATCGGGGCGGGCGCCGGGCGGGCGACCCGCGAGGTGCGCCACCAGGCGACGACGCCCCAGGCGCAGAAGGCGCCGTAGACGAGGTACATGGCCGCCGAGGGGTAGAAGCCGCCGCGCAGCAGCAGCGGCACGCCGACGGCGTCGACGGCGATCCAGACCAGCCAGAAGTCCACCCAGCCGCGGGCCATGCCGTAGGTCGCCAGCAGGCTGCCGGTGAGGATCCAGGCGTCCGGCAGCGGGCCCCAGGAGCCCAGCGCGGCGAGCACCGGGTAGAACGCGGCGGTGCCGAGGACGGCGGCGGCCAGCAGGCCCAGCCGCTCCCGGCCGGTCGCCCAGCGGGGCGCCACGGCGGCCTGGTCGTCGCCGCCGCCGTGGCGGCGGTTGCGCGACCAGCGCCACCAGCCGTAGAGGCTGACCGCGAAGAAGAAGACCTGCCGGCCGGCCTGCCCGTAGAGGTCGTGTGCCTGCGGCGTGGCGAAGACCCCGCCCAGGAACACGGTGAACAGCAGCGCGTTGCCGATCATGCCGACGGGCCAGGCCCAGACCACCCGGCGCAGGCCGAACAGGGCCGAGGCCAGCCCGAAGCCGTTGCCGACGATCTCCCGGACCAGCACCGGCGAGCCGCCGATGCTCAGCTGCGCGTCGAGCAGCCACCCGAGCGGGCCCATCAGGCCACCCCGCCCGTCGCGGCGGCGCCCGGCAGGCCGGCGACCGGGGCGCCCGTGCCCGGGAGCCCGCCGGTCGGGCCGGCCTCGGTTCGGCCGGGGTCGGCCAGCCGGGCGCCGAGCAGCCGCTCGACGTACTTGGCGAGGACGTCCACCTCGAGGTTGACCGGGTCGCCGACGCCCCGCGCGCCGAGGGTGGTCAGCTTCAGCGTGGTCGGGATCAGCCCGACGGCGAACCAGTCCGCGCCGACGTCGGCCACGGTCAGCGAGACGCCGTCGACGGTGATCGAGCCCTTCTCCACCACGTACCGGGCCAGGGCGGCGGGCAGGCGGAACCGGACGGTCTCCCACTGCGCGGCCGGCTCCCGGGCGAGCACCTCGCCGACGCCGTCGACGTGGCCCTGCACCAGGTGCCCGCCGAGGCGGCTACCGAGCGCGGCGGCCCGCTCCAGGTTGACCGGGTCGCCGGCCCGCAGCGCGCCCAGCGCGGAGCGGCGCAGCGTCTCCCCCATCACGTCCGCCGTGAAGACCCCGTCGGCGGCGTCCACCACGGTCAGACAGACGCCGTTGACCGCGATCGAGTCGCCGTGCCGGGCGTCGGAGGTGACCAGCGGGCCGCGGACCGCGACCAGCGCCGAGTCACCCGCCGTCGGAGTGATCCGGACGACCTCACCCAACTCCTCGACGATGCCGGTGAACATGTCAGCCCTCCCTCTTCCGGGGCAGCGCGGTGATCCGCAGGTCGGGTCCGACCTGCGTAACGTCGACGTACTCCAGGTCGATCGCCTCGGCGATGGTGGTCACACCGGCGTCCACCAGGGCGGTCGGGCCGGCGCCGAGCAGCCGGGGCGCGACGTAGCCGACGATCTTGTCGACCAGGCCGGCGGCGAGGAAGGCGCCGGCCAGCGTGGGACCCCCCTCCAGCAGCGCCGCCCGGACCCCGCGCCCGTGCAGCGCGGCGAGCAGCGCCGGCAGGTCGACCCGACCGTCGGGCCCGACGCCGACCTCCGCGGCGGTGGCGACCCACGTCCGGGCCGCGCCGTCGCGGACCCGGGCGTCGACCGGCGTACGCCCCGCCGAATCCACCACCACCCGCAGCGGCTGCCGGATGCTGAGGGTGCCGTCGCGCAGGTTGCGGGCGGTGAGCCGGGGATCGTCGGTGAGCACCGTGCCCACCCCGGCGATCACCGCGTCGACGGTGCCGCGCAGCGCGTGCACGTCCATCCGGGCCGCCTCGGAGGTGATCCACATGCTGGTGCCGTCGGCCGCCGCCGACCGGCCGTCCAGCGTGGCGGCGAACTTCCAGATCACGTACGGCCAGCCGCGGCGCATCGAGGTGAGCCAGGCGACGTTGCCGGCCTCGGCCTCCGCCTCGCGTACCCCCAGGTCCACCTGGACCCCGGCGGCGCGCAGCGTGGCGGCCCCGCCGGAGGCGACCGGGTTGGGGTCGGGCACGGCGATGACCACCCGGGCGACGCCGGCCTGGACCAGCGCGGTGCTGCAGGGACCGGTGCGGCCGGTGTGGTCGCAGGGTTCGAGGGTGACCACGGCGGTGCCGCCGCGGGCGCGCTCCCCCGCCTGGGCGAGCGCGACGATCTCGGCGTGCGGCCCGCCGGCGTAGGCGTGGAACCCCTCGCCGACGACCTGGCCGTCGGCGTCCAGCAGCACGCAGCCGACCACGGGGTTGGGGCTGGTCGTGCCGAGACCGCGCGCGGCGAGTTCGACCGCGCGACGCATCGCCTCGTCGACGGAGACGCCCCCCATTGCCCTGCCCTCTCACTCACCGGTCGGCGCGCGGGCGGGTCACGGGAGGCAACGGCACGGGCCGCGGGCGTGCGGCGGCGGAGGTCCGGGTACGGCGGAGCCGACCCGGGGGGCGCGCACGGCACGCTGAGGTCAGCGGCCGGGCAGGGCCCGTCCGTCCCGCGCGCTGTCTCCCATCCGGACTGTCTGGGCGCGGTTTCCCGCCCCCAACCGTCGGCCCCGGATTCTCACCAGGTCCACCGGGCGGCACGAGGCCGACCGGGTCGCGGGCTTACCACGGTCACGCCGTGGATCACCGCCGGTTCGGAATTACACCGAGTCCCGCCAGCGCGTGGTGGGTACACCGGCAGTCTTACACGCCCGACGGGGGGTGGCGCCACCGAGGCGAGCTACTTCACAGCGGGAATAAAGCGGTCACGTCACCCCGCGTCGCCGGTCCACCGCCACGTACGAGCCGGGCTGGCTCTTGGCCACCGTCTTCATCTCGGAGGCGACCGCGATCGCCTCGAGGGGGTTGGTGAACCGCTTGTTGGCGTCGGAGATGGAGACGCCGATGGAGAGGGTGACCAGGGCCGCGCGCCGGATGTTGCCCCGCCGGTCCTTCAGCTCCACGTAGCCGCGGGCGGCGTCGGCGGGGTCGTAGAGCGAGTCGGCGGCCTTCTCGAAGTCGGCGGACACCCGCGAGGTGAGCGGACGCACCTGCTCCGGCGTGCAGACGATGACGAAGTCGTCGCCGCCGACGTGGCCGAGGAAGGCCGGCGGCAGCCCCACCGAGACCACCGCCCGGTGCAGGCTGCGCGCCAGGGCCGAGATGAAGTCGTCGCCGCGCACGAAGCCGTACCGGTCGTTGACGCTCTTGAACCGGTCGATGTCGATGTAGCCGACGGCGTAGTCGACGCCGCTGCGGACCCGGTCGGAGATCTCCCGGCGGATCCGGCTGTTGCCGGGCAGCCCGGTCAGCGGGGAGACCTCGCGGAACTCCTTGTTGCGCCGCAGCGTCGAGCTGACCCGGGCCACCAGCTCCGCCGTGTCGAAGGGCTTGACCAGGTAGTCGTCGGCGCCGGCGCTGAGCCCGTGCACCTTGTCCACCGTCATGCCCTTGGCGGTCAGCATGATCACCGGCAGCGCCGAGGTCATCGGGTCGGCCCGCAGCCGCCGGGTCAGCTCCAGCCCGTCGATGCGCGGCATCATCAGGTCGACCACGGCCAGGTCGGGACGCTGGCGCTCGATCACCTCGAGCGCCTCCTGCCCGTCGCCGGCGTGGATCACCTCGAAGCCGTGCAGCCGCAGGTTGAACTCGACGAAGCGCGCGATGTCCTCGTCGTCGTCGACGACGAGGATGATGTCCTTGCGGTCGCCGGCGGGCTCCACGTCAGGCCCCGGGGGCGGCGCGTTCCGCGAGTGCCCGCAGCTTCCGGACGGCCTCGGCGGGGTCGTCGGCGCCGTAGACGGCGGTGCCGGCGACGAAGGCGTCCGCGCCGGCCTCGGCCGCCTGCTCGATGGTGTCGGCGGCGATCCCCCCGTCGACCTCGATGCGCAGTTCGAGGTGGCCGCTGTCGACGTGCCGGCGGGCGGCGCGCACCTTGTCCAGCAGTTGCGGGATGAACCGCTGCCCGCCGAAGCCGGCCTTGATCGTCATGATCAGCAGCGTGTCGAAGCTCGGCAGCAGCTCCAGGTACGGCTCGATCGGCGTGTCCCGGTCGATCGCCAGCCCGGCCTTCGCGCCGGCCGAGCGGAGGTCCTTGGCCAGCGCCACCGGGTCGTCGCACGCCTCGGCGTGGAACGTGACGTTGTACGCCCCGGCGTCGGCGTAGCCGGGGGCCCACCGGCGCGGGTCCTCGATCATCAGGTGCACGTCGAAGGGAAGCTCGGTGGCGGCCCGCAGGCTCTGCACCACGGGCAGCCCGATGGTCAGGTTGGGCACGAAGTGGTTGTCCATGACGTCCACGTGCAACCAGTCCGCGGCGTTCTCGACGGCACGGACCTCTTCGGCGAGGCGGGCGAAATCGGCGGCGAGGATGCTGGGCGCGACGATCGGCGGCGGTACGGTCACGGGGCCAGTGTACGAACGCGGCGACCGGCCACCCGCAGCGCGCCACCACCGGGACGCCCGGCGACCCGACGGTCACCAGTGGTGACGATCGACCGTCCCGGCATGGTCGACCGCTCCCGCGACCACCCGACCGAGGCCGTCCACGCCGGCACGTCCACCGCTCATCGCCGTCGCCGGCGTGCCCGACGACAGCGACCTGCCGTACCGGGCGGCTCGATCTTCCATCCCCCGTACCAGCGGGAGCGGAAGGAGGGCGACCACGGGTGCGGTGTTTCCTGTGGAGCGACGGCCGGAAGCCGACCCGCTCGATGCGAGGCACCGTCCCGCGGGGACTCCCCGCGATCTGAGCGCGGTGCCGTATGCTGCCGCACCGTGACGTGTCCGGCCGCCTCGCGCCGCCCGGACCACGATCGGCGGGAGGTCGGGGCGATGCGACGGTGGTGGACGGCGGCCGCGGCCGGCGCGGTGGCGGCCCTGGCGCTCGCCGGCTGCGGCACCCCGGCCGGCACCGACGGGGACCTGACCGACGACTGGCCGGCGCCCGCCGCACCGCAGGCGTTCGTCCCCGCCAACGGCGTCTGCCACCGGGACATTCAGGACGTCGGCTACCTCACCGCCTACAACCCGGTCGACTGCGCCGAGTCGCACCGCGTGGAGACCGTGCACGTCGGCACGCTCACCGGGGCGGCGACCGAGCGCACCACGCCCCCGCCGGCCGGCTCGGCCGGCATGCGCGCCGCCCGGGCCGAGTGCGACACGAAGGCCAACGAGGTGGTCGGCGGGGACTGGCGCTCCGGCCGGCTCGGGCTGAGCGTCGTGCTGCCGTCGCCGCAGGCGTGGGGCGGCGGCGCCCGCTGGTTCCGCTGCGACCTGAGCGAGCAGACCAGCCTCGACGAGGCGAGCGCGAAGTCCCGGACGGGAAGCCTGAAGGGCGCCCTGGCCGGCGCCGCCCCGCTCGCCCACCGCTGCTTCAATCCCAAGCTGAGCGACGACGAGGTGCGGGAGATGGTGGCGGTGGCCTGCACCAGCAAGCACCACGCCGAGTTCGTCGGCGTCTGGCGGGCCCCGGACACCAGCTACGACGCCTTCACCCGGGACAGCCTCAAGGTGCACCGGGCCTGCCGTGCGTTGATCGCGAAGTACGTCAAGGTGCCGAACAACGGCGACCTGAAGTACCGGGCGGGCTCGATCTTCTACCACCCCCTCGAGCAGGAGTGGCGCAACGGCAACCGGGGCGTGCAGTGCTTCCTCTGGGTCAGCGACCGCAACCTGACCCGCTCGATGAAGGGCGCCGGCACGAAGGGCCTGCCGGTCACCTGAGCGCCCGGACCGGCACCGGACCGACCGGCACGGGGCGGCCACCCGAGGGTGACCGCCCGTCGGACGTCCGTTGTCAGGTGCGGCGCAGCACCGCGAGGAACATCGCGTCGGTGCCGTGCCGGTGCGGCCACAGCTGCACCGTCGGCCCGTCGCCGAGGCCGGGCATCCCCGCCGGCAGCAGCGGCCGGGCGTCGACGAAGTCGACGGGCACCCCGGAGCGGCGGGCCGCCTCGGTCACCGTCACGTGGGTCTCCACGGTGTGCGGGGAGCACGTCACGTAGGCGACCAGGCCGCCCGGACGGACGGCCCGCAGCGCCGCGGCGAGCAGCTCCCGCTGCAACCGGGTCAGCGGCGGCAGGTCCGACGGCTCGCGCCGCCAGCGGGACTCCGGCCGGCGGCGCAGCGACCCCAGCCCGGTGCAGGGAGCGTCGACCAGCACCCGGTCGAAGTGCGCCTCGGGCAGCTTCGGGTCGGCGCCGACCGTGCGGCCGTCGGTGTTCAGCACGTTCACCGGCAGGCCCCGGGTGGCCTGGGCGACCAGCCGCGCCCGGTGCTCGGAGACCTCGACGGCGGTCAGCCGTGCGTCCCGCTGCGCGGCGAGGGCGCCGAGCAGGCCGGACTTGCCGCCCGGGCCGGCGCACAGGTCGAGCCAGCGCCCGTCCGGGCCGTCCAGCGGGGCCACCGCCAGGGCGTTGGCCACCAACTGGGAACCCTCGTCCTGCACGTGGGCCCGCCCCTCGGCCAGCGCCGGCAGGTCGCCGGGCGCCCCGCCCGAGAGATAGACGGCGTACGGGGAGAAGGCCCCCGGGGCCCCGCCGACCTCGTCGGCCAGCGCGACCGGGTCGGCCAGCCCGGGCCGGGCGCACAGGTGCACCGGCGGGCGCTCGTTGTCCTCGATGAGCAGCCGGGCGGTCTCGCCGAGGTCGCCACCGAGCGCCTCGGCGAAGGCCCGCACGATCCACTGCGGATGGCTGTACGCCAGCGCGAGGTGCCCGATCGGGTCGGTCTCCATCGGCGGGGCGAGCTTGGCCACCCAGGCGTCCGCGTCCCGCCCGGCGACCTCGCGCAGCACCGCGTTGGCGAAGCCCGTCGCGCCGGGGCCGACCGCGCGGACCAGGTCGACGGTCGAGGAGACCGCGGCGTGCGCCGGCACCCGGGTGTGCAGCAGCTGGTACGCCCCGAGCCGCAGCGCGTCGCGTACCGGCGGGTCGATGCGCTGCACGTCCCGCCCGGCCGCGTCGGTGAGGATCGCGTCGAGGGTGCCGAGGTGGCGCAGCGTGCCGTAGGTCAGCTCGGTGGCGAAGGCCGCGTCCCGGCCGGTCAGCCCGGTGTCGCGCAGCAGCGACGGGAGCACCAGGTTGGCGTACGCGTCGTCCCGGTGCACCGCCGCGACGGCCTCGTACGCGA
>NZ_JBFAVI010000074.1:0-30754 GCF_040679695.1 Micromonospora sp. NPDC052213 | reverse complement strand
ATCACCGCCCACGCCTCATCGGTCAACTCACCACGACGCACCACCGGCACATCGTCAACAATCAACCACTACAAGATCGGCAGGACACGCCCTAGACGACCCGGACACCACTGGCTCGCGTCAGGGCGCCATCCAGGACAGAGTGTCAGGCCGCCGTGCCCTCGACTCCGCTTCGGACAACGGCCGTTCCGCCGACCCGGGTCAAGATGCCCTCCGGGGTGGTCGTCGCGGTGGCGAACACCAGGGACGGGCGCCCGGCCGAGTGTCCCTGTTCGACTTCGACGCTGCTCCGGCCATGTGTCACATGAAGGTGCGCGGCGAGGCATCCGCTGCTGTTGGCGTTGACGACATCCTCGCCGACTCCGATGGCGGGCGCGAACATGCGCGCCACCGCCCTGCCGTCGACCGGAGACATCGCGTAGGCAAAGCAGCCGAGGTAACCGAGGCGGCGGCATTCAGCGGCGAGCCGGGGCAGATCCGGTCGCAGGGAGCGCAGGATCGACGCCGTCTTGACGGGCACGAGCAGTCGCGGCGTTCCCGGCGACGCGACGCTCGGGGTGTCGTCCGCGGCGATGGCGTCCGGCCCGGCACCGAGGGCGCCGAGGACCCCGTCGAGGCCCGCGGGAACGCCGTCCTGAAGACCGATGAGGCCCTGGTCGAACCACACCTCGATGCCGTCGTCGCGCTCGACCGCCGTGGTCTCGAAGATGCGGCCACCGGTCCGCTGGTGCCCGTAATGCTCCGCTGAGCCGCGACGGCGCAGCAGGAACGCCTGGGCGGCCACGGTGCCGTGCCCGCAGTTGGTGAGCTCGCCATGCGTGGTGAAGAACCGGACAGTGTCCGTACCGGCGTCCACGAACGCCGCGTGTGAGGTACCCGCGTCGCGAACTGCCACGCGGCGCGCGCCATCGTCGAGTGCCGGGTCGTCGATCAGCACGGCGGTGGGGCTGCCGCCTTGTCCCCCGAGCGTGCAGGCGTCGACGATCGTCACGTCGCGGCGGGAGGAGCCGGTCATGCCGGCATCCCTTCGTCGGTAGACGCCGCGTGGCCAGCGAGGGCGCCCGCCCGGTCGTCGGACCAGCGTACAGGCGGGCACAGCGCCTGGTAGGCGTCGTGCCCGAGCACGCTGGGGGCGTATGCGGTATCCGGACGCTGCTCGACGATGCGGGCCATTGGCAGCTCGGCCGGTCGGTGCTGCACGTCGATTCCGCCCGCCTTCCCCAGCGCTACGTTTCCGACACGGTACCGCCTCGCGGTCATTCGCCTTCTCCGCCGCTGACGGGCTGTTGCGCAGCGTTGTCCTCGGGACCGTGGGCTCCGCTCGGCCGCGGGCCGCCCGAGCGGAGCCGGTCAGGGAACCTCGGGTCAGCCGAGGGTGGCGGTGTCGATGACGAACCGGTAGCGGACGTCGGAGGCGAGGACGCGTTCGTAGGCGTCGTTGATCTTGTCGGCGGAGATGAGTTCGACGTCGGCGCCGATGCGGTGTTCGGCGCAGAAGTCGAGCATCTCCTGGGTCTCGCGGATGCCGCCGATCATCGAGCCGGCGTAGGAGCGTCGAGCGCCGATGAGGGAGAAGACGTTGAGGGTCAGCGGCTCGGCGGGGGCGCCGACGTTGACGAGGGTGCCGTCGACGGCGAGCAGGTTCAGGTAGGCGTCGACGTTGATGGGGGCGCTGACCGTGTTGATGATCAGATCGAACCGGCCGGCGAGTTGCTGGAAGGTGTCCGGGTCGCTGGTGGCGTGGTAGTGCTCGTCTGTGACCTGCTGGGGAGTCTCTGATGGAAGGTGTACTGGCAGGGCACCCCACCGCGAGCCGCAGAGGTGCGTCGGAACGTGGACAATCGCACCGAGGTCCGCGAGGTTCCTCGCCTCGTGGCTATCGGACGGGGAAGCGCAGGATTCGATCGTCACCGTCGCGTACGTCACCGCGGCCGTCGGTGTTGGAGGTGGTCAGCCACAACGCTCCGTCGGGTGCGACCTGCGCGGTCCGCAGGCGGCCGTAGCGTTGCTCCAGTCGCGCCGACGGCACGCCGGCGGTGCCGCTGTCGAGGGGAATGGTCCACAGCCGTTCGCCTCGCAGCGCCGCCACGTATGCGACATCGGCGGCGATGGCCATGCCCGACGGCGAGGCCTCGCGGACGGTCCAGGTGACGAGCGGGTTGGTGTACCGCCCACCGTCCGTGTCACCGGTTCCTTCGACCCGGGGCCAGCCGTAGTTGCGTCCCGGCTCGATGCGGTTGACCTCGTCCAGTTCGTTCTGCCCGAACTCGGTGGCGAAGAGTCGTCCAGCCGAGTCCCAGGCCAGGCCCTGCACGTTGCGGTGTCCGAGGCTGTACACCGGGGAACCCGCGCTCGGATTTCCGGGGGCGGGCGCCCCGTCGGGGGTCAGCCGCAGGATCTTGCCGTTGGGGCTCGCCGGTCCTGCGACCGCTGCGTGTCACCGGCGTCCCCGGTGCCGACGTAGAGCATGCCGTCCGGGCCGAACGCGATCCGCCCGCCGTTGTGGTAACTGGCCTTGGCGATGCCGTCGAAGATCACTTCGGGGCGTCCGCCGTCGAGCCGGAACCGGATGATCCGATTGTCCTGCTCCGCCGTGAAGTAGGCGTAGATCAGGTTGTCGTCGGCAACGTCGGCGACACCGCGAGGCCGAGCAGTCCGCCCTCACCGCCCGCCGCCACACCCGGCACCTCGTACACCTACTGGGGGTCTCCACCGCCCATGCTCAACCGCAGCACCCGACCCGTGTTCCGCTCCGCGACCACGGCCTCGTCGTCCGGCAGGAACGCCAGGCCCCACGGAACGTCGATGCCCCGCGCCATCTCCTCGCCGGCGTCGAGATCGGGACGTCCTGACGGCGTGCTGGCGGCAGCGCTGGTGGCCACCCCGTGCGGCGCTCGATCGGACTGTTCCCCGCCACGAGGGCCGCTGCCGCAGCCGGCGAGCACGCCCACCATGAGCAGCGCGGCGCACGCCGCACGCCACCGTCGCCTGTCGTGACGATTGCCATCTGACTTCCTCCGAGACTGCTGGGGAGCGTGTTTTCGTCGGCCGCCGAGGATCCGTGTGGGTGCCCTGTCCTCACGCGCTGCGGATCGGCGTACCCGTCGGCGTAGAACGCGCGGGCGAGCCGGTTCGCGGCGAGCAGGTCCATGCGGCCGTTGCGCACGAACGCGGGGCCCTGGGTCACCGCGTCGAGGGTCCATTGCAGGCTGGGACGCACCGACCACTGCCGCGCGGTGCGGCGCCGGGGCCGCATGAGGGCGCTGCTGCCCTCCGCGGCTCGGGCGAGGTCGAACCGGTGCGCCCGCTCTGCGTCGTCGAGTTGGAGCGCCCGTGCGATGGCGTTCAGCACACCAGGCGACACCCCGGCGATGGCGCCTCGTTCGAGTTTCGAGTAGTACTCGATGCTCACGCCGGCGAGCGACGCGACTTCGCTGCGGCGTAGTCCCGGGACCGCCGCTTGGTGCCGGCGGGCAGGCCGACCTGCTCCGGGCTGATCTTGGCGCGTCGCGAGACGAGGAACTCGCGGACCTCCGTGCGGTTGTCCACGTCTCGACCGTACGTGTCACGGCTGGCCAATGGGGTGCCCTGTCAGTACACCTTCCGGGAGAAACTTTCTGAGCGGGCGCTGCCGGGGTTCGCTGGATGGCGAGGAACGCGCCGCCGCGCCCAGCGGGAGCGACTGTCGTGGTCCCCAGGCGGGTAGCACGCCCGCGTGACCACCTGCCGTCGGCCGCGTCGTCACTCTGTCAGGGAGGGCGCGGAGCGTGACCATGCACGGGCCGCGCCCTCCCAATCGACGCCGAGGCCGGCGCCTCAGACCCGGGTGACCCGTACCGCGTCGGCGATCACGTATCCGCCGGCGCTGCTCCAACGGCTCACACCGACGAGGTTGCGGTCGCCGGCAGCGAGGTTGAAGGTGCCGATCGAACGCCAGACGCCGCCGTTGGTGCGCTGGTCCACGTGCACCGTCTGGTTTCCCGCCGCGGTGACGATCACGTACGGCGTCGCGCTGTTGTAGCCGGGGTCCGCCGGGTGCCGCACCTCGACGCGGTAGTTGCCGGACTGCGGAATGCTGACCTTGAACCATGCCGCGTCGCTCGCGGCCACCGGGTTGGCGAACCGATAGTCGGCTCCGTACCGCTGTGCCGAGTAGGTCGACGTGCCCCAGTTGGTGCTCGCGCTGAAGCGACCCGCGGTGGCGTTGTCCACGATGGTGCTGTACGCGGGCGGGGGAGTGCTGCCGAGCCCCAGGTACTGCGCGATGCCCTGGGCGTGCCCGTGGGCGGTGGCGGTGATGAAGTCGGCCCGCTTGAGCAGGTTCGCGTCGGCGACGGTGTCGATGAACAGGTTCTCGGTGAGGACCGCCGGCATGGTGGTCTCGCGGAGTACGTGGAAGTTGGCCGTCCGCTGGCCCCGGTCGGCGACCCCACCGATCGTCCGCATGCCCGAGAGGACCCTCGAGTGCAGTGCGTTGTGCAGGTTGACCGTAGCCGAATCCGCCGTCGGGTACCGGTAGCTTTCGAAGCCGGTGCCGCCGCCCGAGTTGATGTGGACGCTCACGAACAGGTCGGCGCCCCATGCGTTGGCGTCGTCGGTGCGGTAGGTGAGGCTGCGGGTGACGTCGGTCGTCCGTGACATCCGCACGTCGACGCTCCAGTTGGCCAGCAGGATGCTGCGCAGCTGCAGGGCGATGTCGAGGGTGAGTGCCTTCTCCTGCAGGCCGTTCCCGACCGCGCCGGGGTCGGTGCCGCCGTGCCCCGGGTCGATGTAGACGCGGGGGATCGCGGCCCGGGCCTGGCCGGCGACGACGGGCGCGAATGCCGCGCCGGCTGCGGCGGCCAACAGAGTGCGGCGCCGCAGGGGGGTGTTGCTGAGCATGGGTGCCTCTCGGATAGCGGGACGGGCAATGGGGGAGTGTGAGGCGCCCACCACGGCGCCGGTCCGGCGCTGTCTGCCTCCGCCCGGCGAACCTCGCGTACGTGAGCATGCGCGATGACACCACGTCGTCGAAGGGCCGCGTTCAGCGGTGGCATGAGTGCGCGGCCGACGTGGCGGCAACCTCAACTGCCGCCGCCGGCAACGCGCGTGGAGTCCAGGGAATCCTCACGGCGGAGACTGTAACCACCGTCGATGTGTCCGGGAAGGACGTTTACGTGTTCGTGATCTTGGAAGGCGACCAGGGTGGGCGCGCCGGCGGTGGTCGTCCAGGTGTCCACGTCAGGTCCAGTTCCCCACTCGGCGAGTGAGGGCCGCGCTCAGGTTGCCGGGGGCGGCCGGTGCAGGCCGGTCGCGGCGACGGCCGCGCCGGCCAGGCCGGCGGCGGTGCAGGCGAGCACGCCCGCCGCCCCGGCGCCGGCGGCGAGCGCGCCGGCGGCGCTCGGGATGAGCACCTGGCCGAGCCGGTTGCCGGTGAGGCGCAGGGACATCGCCCGGCCGCGCAGCCCCGGCGGCGCGGCCTCGGCCAGGAACGACATGGTCAGCGGTTGCCCGGCGCCCAGGCCCAACCCCGAGACCGTGACCACCACGGCCATCGCCCACAGCGGCAGGGGCGGCAGCAGCAGACCGAGACCGGCGGCGGAGATCGCGACGGTGCCGACGAGCAGCCGGCGCCGACCAACGACGGCGACCAGCCGGCCGAGCAGCAGCCGCGAGGCCATCGACGCGACCGCCCGCAACCCCAGCAGCACGCCGATGGTGCCGGCGGCGATGCCCCGCTCGGCGCCGAGGGCGGGCAGGTAGACCAGGGTGATGTCGACCGCCGCCAGGACGACGCAACTGACCGCGAGGGCACGCACCAGTCCCGGCTGGCGGAGCAGGCCGCCCAGCCCGCCGGCGGCCGGCCCCGCCGCCTGCCGGTGGTGCGCCGACGGGCGGAGGAACGCGGCGGCGACCAGCAGGGGCAGGGCGAGCGCGGTGGCGCCGAGGAAGATCGCCCTGGTGTCCGGGATCGGGCGGTCCCCGCCGAAGGCCACGATGAGGCCGGGACCGAACGCCTGACCGAGCGAGGCGGCGAAGGTGTAGTAGCCGAACGCGGTGTCGTACCGGTCCGCCGCCGTGCGGTTGGCGACCAGCGCCTGTTGGCCGACCACCGCGAAGAGGTGGCCGGTGCCGAGGACCATACTGGCCACGACCAGGCCGGCGACCGAGTCGGCGAACAGCACGAAGCAGGCGCCGGCGGCGGCGAGCAGAGCCGAGCCGGCCAGCACGATCCGGCGTTCGCCGAACCGGTCGACCGCCTGGCCGGAGGGGACCGCGAGTACCAACGGCACGACGGCGAAGCTGGCCCCGAGCACGCCGAGCCAGGCCGCCGGCACGTCCAGGTCCAGCGCCCGGTACGCGGACGCCGGGCGCAGCATGAAGGTGACCGCCTGCACCACGACGGTGTGGGCGAGCAGCAGGCCCGTCTGGGTGCGCACGGGGACCCCGGTCAGCCCGGGGTCCCCGTGAACGGTGGACGGCACTCCACTCAGTCGGCCTTCACCGCGAGCACCGGGCAGGGCACCCGAAGCAGGATCTCCTGTGCGGTCGAACCCATGATCAGCTTGCCCACCGGGGTGCGGTGCCGGATGCCGATCACCACCAGCGAGATCTCCTCCGTGTCGACGATCTCCGCGATCTCCTCGGCCGCGTCCCGCCCGCGCATGAGCTGCCGGACAGTGTGCGGCACCCCCTCGGCGGTCAACTCTCGCACCACCCGGGCCAGGTCGTCCTCCTGGGCGAAGCGCGGGTCGACGTAGGCGTCGCCGCGCGACGTGTTCACCACCAGCACCGGCTCGTCGCGGAACCGGGCCTGTTCCACGGCGGCCCGCAGGGCCGCCTCGCCGAGGGCCGAGGGGACGTACCCCACCAGCACGGTCATCGGGTCACCAGCCTTTTCTGAACAGGTCGAGCGACGAAGCGGCCGAGCACCGGCCAGAGCAGCACCACCAGGACCACGGCGTAGATCGTCCAGGACACCCAGCCGCCGATGAGGCCGTGCAGCTCGCCGCCGGAGAGCTGCAACGCCCGCCGGCCCTGCAACTCGGCGCGCGGACCGAGGATCACCCCGACGATCAGCGGCAGGATCGGCAGCCCGAAGCGACGCATGCCGAAGCCGAGCAGGCCGAGGGTGAGCAGCAGGAACAGGTCGAACGGCTGGGCGTTGACGGCGTACGCGCCCATCGAGGCGAAGAAGAGGATCCCGGCGTAGAGGTACGGGCGGGGGATCCGCAGCAGCCGTGCCCAGGCGGGCGCGAGCGGCAGGTTGAGCACCAGCAGCAGCAGGTTGCCCACGAAGAGGCTGGCGATCAGCGTCCACACCAGGCCCGACTCCCGCTCGAAGAGCAGCGGGCCCGGCTGGATGCCGTACTGCTGGAAGGCGGCCAGCATCACCGCGGCGGTGGCGTTGGTGGGCAGGCCGATGGCCAGCATCGGCACCAGCGTGCCGGCGGCGGAGGCGTTGTTGGCCGCCTCCGGCCCGGCGACGCCCTCGATCGCGCCCCGGCCGAACTCCTCCGGGTGCCTCGTCAGCTTCTTCTCCGTGGCGTACGACAGGAACGTCGGGATCTCCGCCCCGCCGGCCGGCAGCGCGCCGAACGGGAACCCGTACGCGGTGCCGCGCAGCCACGGCTTCCAGGACCGTTTCCAGTCCTGCTTCCCCATCCACGGCCGCCCGACCGGGATCACCTCGGCGGCGCGGCGGCGCAGGTGCGCGGCGATCCAGAGCGCCTCGCCGACGGCGAAGATGCCGACCGCCACCACCACCACGTCGATGCCGTCGGCGAGTTGCGGGATGCCCAGGGTGAGCCGCTGCTGGCCGCTCACCGCGTCGATCCCGATCGTGCCGATGACCAGGCCGATCAGCAGCGAGGCGAAGCCGCGTACCCGGGACGCGCCGAGCACCGCGGTGACCGCCACGAACGACAGCAGCATCAGCGCGAAGTAGTCGGGCGCGCCGAGGCTGATCGCGAACTGCACGACCGGCGGGGTCACCACCACCAGCAGCAGGGTGGCGATGGTCCCGGCGACGAACGAGCCGATCGCGGCGGTGGCGAGAGCCTGCGCGGCCCGGCCCGCCTTCGCCATCTTGTTGCCCTCGATCGCGGTGATCACCGAGGACGACTCGCCCGGGGTGTTCAACAGGATCGAGGTGGTCGAGCCGCCGTACATGCCGCCGTAGAAGATGCCGGCGAACATGATGAACGCCTGGGTGGGCTCCATCCCGTAGGTGACCGGCAGCAGCAGCGCCACCGTCATCGCCGGGCCGATCCCGGGCAGCACGCCGACGGCGGTGCCGATGGTGACCCCGAGCAGCGCGATCAGCAGGTTCATCGGGGTCACCACGTTGGCGAACCCGTCGAGCAGGTTTCCGAGGTTGTCCATCAGAGGATCCCTTGCAGCACGCCCGCGGGCAGGTTCACGCCGAGCCCGATGGCGAACGTGTAGAAGGTGATCAACGACAGCGCGACGGAGATCAGCAGGTTGCGCACGTGGTGCCGGTTGCCCAGCGCGAACGCCGAACCCCAGAACAGCAGCGTCCCGCTGATCACCCAGCCCAGCCGGTCGATGAGCACCGCGTTGACTCCGAACGCGCCGATGAGCAGCAGCACCGTCCGCCAGTCGATCGGGGTGGTCAGGTCGACGTCCTCGCCGGCCTCCGGCTCCCCGGCGCCGCCACGGGCCACGTCCACCGCGTAGATCGCGGCGACGATCAGCAGCAGCACCCCGAGCAGGATCGGCACCGGCTTCGGGCCGATCGGGTCGGCGGTGCTGATCGCGTGCCCGGTGCGGGCCGCGTCGACGAGGACCAGCGCGCCGACGAGGGCGAGGAAGGCGCAGACGGCGTACTGGGCCCGGTCGCGGCGCGGCGTCGCCGCCGGTCCCGCCCCGACCTCCGCGTCGGCCGGGGCGGGACCGCCCGCCACGGCCGCGGGCTCCGCCGGCCCGACCGGCGTACGCGCCGCGCCCAGCCGTCCCGCCGCGGGCACGGGCGCCACGTCCGGGTCGGGAACCGTGGGCGTCCCGCCCGCCGTGACCGGGTCCGGACCGGTCGGCTGGCCCGGCACCGGCGCGGTGACCGGTCCGTCGGTGGCGCCCGGGCGGGGCGGCGGGTCGCCGCCCCGCTCCGGTCGGGTGGTCATGCCGGTCATGCCAGTCCGAGCTGCGCGAGCAGGTCCGCCACCGACTTGTCCTGCTCGGTGAGGAAGGTGGCGAACTGGTCGCCGGTGACGAAGGCGTCGGTCCAGCCCCGCTTGGTCAGCTCGGCCTTCCACTCGTCCGACTCGTGCATCTTCGTCAGCGCGTCGATCCAGACCTTCTTGTCGGCGTCGCTGATGCCGGGCGGCGCGACGATGCCCCGCCAGTTGGTGAAGACGAGGTCGATGCCGGACGACTTCAGCGTCGGCACGTCCTTGAGCGCGTCGATCGGGGCCGCGCTGGTGACCGCGAGGACCCGGATCTGACCGGCCTCGACCTGGTCGAGGAACTCGCCGAAGCCGCTGGCGCCGAAGGCGACCTTGCCGCCGAGCACGGCCGGCAGCAGCTCGCCGCCGCCGTCGTACGAGACGAAGTTGACCTGGCGGGGGTCGATGCCGACGGCCTTGGCGAGCTGCATCGGCAGCAGGTGGTCCGGGCCGCCGGGGGACGAGCCGCCGCCGACCGCGATGCCCTTGGGGTTGGCCTTCCACGCCGCGACGAGGTCGCCGATGGTCTTGTACGGCGAGTCCTTCGGCACCACGATGGCGCCGGCCTCCTCGATCATCTTGGCCAGCGGGGTGGTCTGGGTGAGCGTCGCCGACGACTTCGAGGTGTACGAGGCACCCACCACGCCCAGCCCCATCTGCATGGCGAGCTTGCCGTTGCCCTTCTCGTTCACCATGCGCTGCAGACCGACGGTGCCGCCCGCGCCCGGCAGGTTGAAGACCTGCACCCCGGTGGCGATCTTGGCGTCCTCCATCACCTTTGCCGCGGTGCGAGCGGTGGTGTCGTACCCGCCGCCGGGGGTGTTCGGCACCATGATCCGCAGTCCGGTGGCGGGTCCGCCGTCGCCGCCGGACCCGCCCTCGTTCTTGTCCGCGGTGGCACCGCAGGCGCCCAGCGCCAGCGCCGTGGCGGCCGCGACGCCCATGACCAGCAGTTTTCTCCGAGTTGCCATCATGTTTCTCTTCCGTTTCGAAGGAGTCCGGCGGCAAGATGATGGCCCCCGGGCGAACCCTACGTCTGCGTTCTGTCACCAGCGGAAGTTGAGGTCTTTGTGGTCACGGTCACCCCCCGCCGTACGTTGGCCGGGCAGTTGCTCGTGCTCCAACTCGCGATCATCGTGGTCGTGCTGGTGGCGGTGGCCGCCGTCTCGCTGGCCCAGTCCGCCGCCACCTTCAACCGGGTGGAGGGGCGGCGGGTGGCCGCCCTCGGCGAGCAGCTCGCCGGCAACCGGCTGCTGCGCGAGCGGATCAACCAGCCGGCGCCGGCGGAACTCGTCGCCCCGCTGGTGCAGAACGCGCTGACCCAGTCCGGGGTGACCTCGGTGACCGTGGCCGACGCCCGGGGCCGGGTGGTCAGCTCCACCGACCCGACACTGGTGGGGAGCCCGCTCGTGCTCGGCGACCCCGAGGTGGCACGGGGCCGGAGCTGGTCCGGCGAGCTGGCGGTCGGCGACTCGCGGGAACTGGTCGCCCAGGTGCCGGTGCTCGGCGACCGCAAGGACAACCTCGGGCGGCACCTCGGCGTGGTGATGATCGGGGAGGCGTCGCCCGGATGGTCCCAGCGCCTGGTGGGCGCCTCGTCGTACCTCTTCACCTACCTGGGCATCGCCAGCCTGCTCGGGGTCGTCGGCTCCTGGCTCCTGGCCCGCCGGATCAAGCGGCAGACCCTGGGCCTGGAGCCCCGGGAGATCGCCGGCCTGGCCGAGCACCGGGAGGCGCTGCTGCACGGCATCGCCGAGGGGGTGATCGCGCTGGACCCGCAGCAGCGAGTCACCCTGGTCAACGCGGTCGGCCGGCGGCTGCTCGACCTGCCCGAGCACTGCCTCGGCCGGACCCTCGCCGAGCTGAGGATCTCCGGCCGGCTGCGGGACGTGCTGGCCGGCGCCGACCACGAGCCGCAGGCCCGGGACGAGGTGGTGGTGCGCGCCGGTCGGGTGCTGGTGATGAACCGGATGACGGTCAGCAAGGACGGCCGTCGGCTCGGTTCGGTGACCACCCTGCGGGACCGCACCGAACTGGCCCGCCTCGAGCAGGAGATCGGTTCCTTCCGCAGCACCACCGAGCTGCTGCGCGCCCAGACCCACGAGTTCGCCAACCAGCTGCACACCATCTCCGGGCTGATCCAGATCGGCGAGCACGACGAGGTGGTCCGGTACGTCGACGCGCTGAGCCGGCACCGGGCCTCCCTCGACCTCACCGTCACCAGCCGGATCCAGGACACGGCGGTGGCGGCCCTGCTGATGGCGAAGTCGGCGCTGGCCGCCGAGCGTCGGGTGGAGCTGCGGATCTCCGAGCGGACCGGCCTGGACCGGTTGGAGCCGGCGGTCGCCGCGGACGTCGCGACGGTCCTGGGCAACCTGGTCGACAACGCCGTGGAGGCCGTGGCCGGCGGCCGGGAGAGCCGGACCCCGGTGCCGTCGGGCGGCCCGGACGGCGCCGGAGCGGACGGCGGTGACGTCCCGGACGGGCCGGCCTGGGTGGAGGTCGAACTACGTCAGGACGCCTCCTCGGTGGAGATCGTGGTCCGCGACTCCGGCCCGGGGGTGGCCCCGCAACTGGCCCAGGAGGTCTTCACGCACGGGTTCACCACCAAGGCGGCGCGCGGTGGCGAACGCGGCATCGGGCTGGCGCTCACCCGGCTGGTCTGCCACCGTCGTGGCGGCGAGGTGGCGGTGACGAACACCGAGGAGGGTGCGATGTTCACGGCCCGGATGTCGGTGACCGGGGCAGTGGAGGCGAGCCGGTGATCGACGTACTGGTGGTCGACGACGACTTCATGGTGGCCCGGATCCACCGCGGCTTCGTCGAGCGTATCGACGGCTTCCGGGTGGTGGGCACGGCCAGCACGGGCGAGGAGGCGATCGCCGCCGTCGACGAGTTCCGCCCCGACCTGGTGCTGCTCGACCTCTACCTGCCGGACATGTTCGGCCTGGACGTGGTGACCCGGCTGCGGGCCGCCCGGCACGACTGCGACGTGCTGGTGATCAGCGCGGCTCGGGAGGCCGAGGCGGTGCGTCGGGCCGTCCGTTACGGCGCGGTCAACTACCTGCTCAAGCCGTTCGGCTTCGACGAGCTGCGGACCCGGCTGGAGCAGTACGCCGCCCGGCGCAACTCGCTGCGCGCCACGGTGGTCAGCGACCAGAGCGACGTGGACCGGGTGCTGTCCCGCAGCGGCGCGCACATCGCCACCTCCGCCCTGCCCCGGGGCCTCAGCGCGGAGACCGCCGAGCTGGTGGAGCGCGCCCTGCGGGGGCACTCCGGGACGCTCTCCGCCGCCGAGTGCGCCAACGCGGTGGGCATCTCCCGGGTCAGCGCCCGTCGCTACCTGGAACACTTCGCCGACACCGGGCGGGCCGAGGTCAGTCTCCGGTACGGCTCCGCCGGCCGCCCGGAGCGTCGCTACGTCTGGGTCTCCTGACGATCGACGGCTCCGTGCCGCGTGCACCTGGCACCCCTGGGGAGGCGCCTGGCCGGGCTCGCCGCGGTCGTCCCAGGACGATGCCGGCATCTGGCCCTTCCTCCCGGGGAGGACGTTTTCCTCTCTCCCGACGCGCTGTTCCGAGCATCGGCATTATGTGCTGGTATGAGGAGAATGTCGGCTGTGGCACTGCTGGTGATCGCTGCTCTGGCGTCCGGATGCGACGCGCCGGAGAGGAAGACGACAAGCGAACCGCCCAGCGCCGCCGCCACCAGCGCCGGACCCCGAAACACACTCACCGTGGTGGCGGCCGGTGACCTGCTCGTACACCCCGCGCTCACCGAGCAGGCAGCCGCCGATGCGCGCCGAGCGGGACGCGACGGCCACGACTTCACCCAGGTGCTCGCCGCGGTCCGCGCCCGCGTGAGCGCCGCCGATCTGGCCATCTGCCACATGGAGACGCCCCTGGCCGAGCCCGCCGGCCCGTTCACCGGCTGGCCGAACTTCAGCGTGCCCCCCGCACTGGCCGACGCCGCCGCGTGGGCAGGCTTCGACACCTGTTCCACCGCCTCCAACCACTCTCTGGACACCGGGGTCGAGGGCATCGCCCGCACTCTCGACAACCTCGACCGGGTGGGCCTGCGGCACACGGGCACGGCCCGGACCGCGGCGGAGAGCCAACGCCCGAATGTCATGGACGTGGGCGGCGTCAAGATCGGACACCTCTCGTACACCCTGAGCTTCAACGACATCCCGCTGCCGCCGGGACGACCCTGGGCGGCCAACCTGATCGACGCGGACGCCATCCTCGCCGAAGCGCGGCGGGCCCGCGTCGCCGGCGCGGAGATCGTCATCCTGTCGATGCACTGGGGCACCGAGTACCAGAACGAACCGAACGGCGACCAGGTCGACCTCGCGAGCCGGCTGCTGTCCTCGCCCGACATCGACCTGATCGTCGGTCACCATGCGCACGTGGTGCAGCCCTTCGAGAAGGTCGGCGCAAAGTGGGTCGCCTACGGCATGGGAAACCTGACCGCCCGGTTCGGTGACGGCTCGGCGGAAAACACCCAGGACGCGGTCGTGCCGGAGTTCACCTTCACCCGCACCCCGTCCGGTGGGTGGGAGGTCACCGGCGTGACCGTGCTGCCGACCTGGATGGAGTACCGACCGCGGGCCCGCGTCGTCGACCTGACCGCCGCGCTGAGTGACCCGAAGGTGCCCGCCCCGCGTCGGGCGCACTACGCCGCGATCGCACGGCGGATCAACGGATACGTCGACCTGCGGGACGCCTTCTCCGCCGGGCTGCGGATGCCGCACCAATGATCGAGCCGGACTGACGTCCCTTTCACACGCCCGTGCGGATGTTCCCTCCTGCGGGGGAGGGGGCCACCCCTCATCGGGGAGGTGCGGCCCCGGGCAGGAGGCGGAGGCTAGGGGCATGATCAAGAAAAAATTGACGATCGGCGCCGGATGGTCGATGGCGGCCATCGGCGTCCTGCACACCGCGGTCTTCCTGCCCCACCCCTACTGGAGCGAGTGGCTCACCGGCGGACTGCGCTCGGGCGAAGGCGGTGACGCGTCCCTGTCCGTGTTCTGGGCGCTGCCCGGGGGCTTCGTCGTCCCGCTGGTCCTGTTCGGCCTCCTGCTGGCGCGGCTGGGGCGGCGCGGCGAGCGCGCGCCGGCTTACGTCGGCTGGACAGTGGCCGGCTGGGCGGCCGGATGCGCACTGCTCGTCGGTCCCAGCGGCTTCCTGCTGGGCCTCATCCCGGCCGGGCTGCTCATCGCCGAAGACCTGCTGGCCCGCCGCGGGGGCGGCGCCGGGCGCGGCGTAACAGGACCGGCGGTCGAACGGGAGGAAGCCGCGCGGCCACAGCGCTGATCGCCGCCAGCACGGCAGCCGCCGGTCGTGACCACCTGGGCAGCGTCTCCGTGCACGTCGCCGCTTCGCCACGCCATGCGTGGGAGCGTGCCCGGCCGCCGTGCGCTGCCGAGGTGGGCCAGGTTCACCCGCGCCGGGACATGTCACCTCGACGGACGTGAACCGGACGGGGACCCCCCCCGTATCGGGTCAACCCGGCGGCTCTGCTGTAATCATCAGGCTTCGTACGCAGAGCGAGCATTCGGCTCCGATGCGTTCGTCAATTGTCACATTCATGCAACGTAGCCGCCCCTTGACCCTCGCGCGGGCGCCGGGAAGCATCGATGAAGCGGCGTCCCGGGCCGTGGGGAGATACCCGGACCAGCCAAGGAGGACCATGTCGGTCAGCCCCGCCTCGTCGCGCGCCGGATGGCATACGTCCCAGCCCGCTGTTCCCGGTCGGCCCCCCGGCGGCCAGCGCCGCCCCGCCAACACGGCCGCCCCGATGCTCACGGTGACGCTGAACATCCCGCTGGCCTGCGAGGAGTCGCTGACCCCACCCGCCCGTCGGCTGCTGGAGGCCGCCCGGGAGATGCTCGAACGCGGCGAGGGCACCATCACGGCCGCCACCGTGGAGCGCCGGCCCGACGCCGTTCCGGCCGGCCGGTCGCCGTCCCGCCCGGCCGCCGCCCCCACGATCCCCGCCCTGCACATCCTCGCCTCGTCCCGCTCCGTGCTGCGCGACGGCGAGCCGTTGCCGCTGACCCGGCTGGAGTTCGACCTGCTGCTGCACCTGGTCGCCCACCCCCGCCGGGTGTTCACCCGGTTGCAGCTGCTCAACGCGGTGTGGGGCTACGAGCACGCCGGGGTGCGTACGGTCGACGTGCACGTCCGCCGCCTGCGCGGCAAGGTCGGCGTCGACGTCCCGTTGGTCACCACCGTCTACGGCGTCGGCTACCGGCTGGCCGACGACGCCCGCGTCACCATCGACCGCAGCGGCTGACCTCGCGCCCGCAGTGGCCCGATCGCGGGGCGAGTCGCACCGGTCGCGACCGGGCGGCGCCCTCCCGGCCCCACCCCGCAGCCTGCCGGTGGGGCCGTCGGCCCACCGGGCACGATGGTCGGATGCGGATCCGTCCCATCACCCCGGACCGGCTGGTCACCGAGCTGACCGAGCGGCTCGCCGGCACCGCGAGCGCCGGGCGGCTGCGCGTGGGCGTCGACGGCCCGCCCGCCGCCGGCCCGGACGCGCTGGCCGCCGCGCTGGTCGACCCGCTGCGCGCGCTCGGCCGGCCCGTGCTGCACGTGCGCGCCGACGACTTCCTCCGCCCCGCCTCCGTCCGCCTGGAGCACGGCCGGACCAACCCGGACGCGTACTACGAGGGGTGGGTCGACGAGGCGGGGCTGCGCCGGGAGGTGCTCGACCCGGCCGGGCCGGACGGCTCCGGGCGGGTGCTGCCCTCGCTCTGGGACGCCCGCGCCGACCGGGCCAGCCGCGCCGCGTACGTCGACCTGCCACCCGGGGGCGTCCTGCTGGTCAGCGGGGCGCTGCTGCTCGGCGGGGGCCTGCCCTTCGACGTCACGGTCCACCTGGCGCTCTCCCCGGCGGCCCTGGCCCGGCGCACCGACCCGGCGCTGCGGTGGACGCTGCCGGCCTTCGCCCGGTACGCCGACGAGGTGGCCCCGGCCTCGTTCGCCGACGTCGTGGTGCGCGCCGACGACCCCCGACACCCGGCGCTGGTGGAGTCCGCGGTGTCCTCCTGAGCGCCGCGACGTCCGGAAAAGTGGCCGGTTTGATCGTCGGCGGGCCGGGGTATTCGGCCGGCTCACAGAGCACGGGTGATCCACCCGCGCGCAGACGACCACGGCCCGGGCGCACGCACCGGCGCCCCGACGGACTTTGAGGCCCAGAAAGGCAGGCAGCGATGCTCGTCCACGACAAGGTCGGTACGGGCCGATCCCAGGCGGAGATCGACCAGATCCGGCGCTCCCTGCAGGCCCGCTACGACGAGCTGTCCGCGGAGTACGAGCAGGCGGTGCTGCAGAGCCAGGTGCTGCGGCTGGTGGAGGTCGGCGACACCGCCGGCGACGACCAGGCCGACAGCGGCACCAAGACGGCCGAACGGGACACCGCGCAGTCCCTGCTGCGGACCATCCTCGACCGCCGCGCCCAGTACGAGCACGCCCTCACCAGGCTGGAGGAGGGCACCTACGGCTTCTGCGAGGGCTGCTCCGCGGCCATCCCGGTCGAGCGGCTGGAGATCTTCCCCTCCGCCACCACCTGCGTGCAGTGCAAGCAGAACCGGGAGCGCCGGGCGGCCTGACGCGAGCGGTTGCCGGTCGGTCCGGGACGCGGTGGACTCCACCCATGGGTGAGATCAAGGTGGGCACCGCCTCCTGGACCGACCGCACGCTGCTGGACTCCGGCTGGTACCCGCAGACCGCCGACACCCCGGAGAAGCGGCTGGCGTACTACGCCCGGCAGTTCCCGCTCGTCGAGGTGGACGCGACCTACTACTCGCCGCCCGCCGAGCGGACGGCGCGGCTGTGGGCCGAGCGCACCCCGACCGGCTTCACCTTCAACGTCAAGGCGTTCAGCATGCTCACCGGGCACCCGACCCGGGTCAACGCCCTCTACAAGGATCTCCGGCCCGACACGGAGAAGAAGAACCTCTACCCGGACGACCTGCCGCCGCAGGCGTACGAGGAGGTCTGGACGCGGTTCCTCAGCGCGCTGGACCCGCTGGTCGAGGCGGGCCGGCTCGGCGCGCTGCTGTTCCAGTTCCCGCCCTGGTTCACCATCCGCCGGGACAACAAGCAGTACCTCCTGGAGGTGGCGAAGCGCTGCGCGCCGCTGCGCCCGGTCTACGAGTTCCGGCACGCCTCCTGGTTCGACGGCGACAACGCCGACGAGACGCTCGCCTTCCTGCGCCAGCACCGGCTGGCGTACGTCTGCGTGGACATGCCGCAGGGGCACCGCTCGTCGGTGCCGCCGGTGCTGGCCGCCACCGCGGACCTGGCGGTGGTCCGCTTCCACGGGCACAGCGACAAGTGGACCAGCAAGGACATCCACGAGAAGTTCGGCTACCGCTACTCCGACCGGGAGTTGCGCGACTGGGCGCCGAAGCTGCGCGAGCTGGCCGAGAACACCGAGCAGACCCACGTTCTCCTCAACAACTGCTACCGGGACTACGCGCAGACCAACGCCGCCACCCTCGCCGGGCTGCTCGACGCCGGCTGAGCCGCGCCTGTTCTCATCCCGTCCGGGTGAGGCCCGCTCACCCAGCCGCCGCGCAGCATGGACGGTGCGTGCGGTCGACGGCGACCGCGGAACCGACACCACGGAGGTGGCTGGAGATGACGGTTCGGGTGGTACCGGATCGACGACGCGGCGCCGTGCTGCACGTCGTCGGGTCGTCCGGCGACGCCCGGTGGGTGCCGCGCGCCGACCGGGTCAGGCCGACCCGGCAGCCGCGCGGCCCGGTGGGGCCGCCGCGACGTGACGACGACCGACGGTGGGAGACCGACGTACGGGGGTGGAGAGATGGCTGAGCAGTTGCAGTCGGCAATCGAGTCCTCGATGCAGAAGACCAACGAGATGTTGAGGGACATCGAGCAGGCATACGGCTGGCCGAAGGAGCACCGCAACCAGTCCTACTGCGCGATGCGCACGGTGCTGCACCTCTTGCGCGACCGGATGCCGGTGCAGGAGAGCGTGGAGTTCGCCGCGCAGTTGCCGGTGGTGGTGCGGGGGATCTACTTCGACGGCTGGAAGCCGATGGACGTGCCGGTCAAGCTGAACCGGGACGACTTCCTGCTGGAGGTCCGGCAGCGTTTTCCGTACGACGTCGAGGGCGGCCCGGAGCGGGTGGTGCAGGTGGTGCTGGACACCCTGCGCCGGCACGTGACCCAGGGCGAGTGGCAGGACGTGAAGGACACCATGCCCAAGGACATGGCCCGGATGATTCCCTGACCTGCGCGTCGACGAGGGCTCGCTCCACCCGGCGTGGGGCGGGCGCTCGCGTGCTCAGGCCCCGGCCGAGCCCGGCCGCTCGGGCCGGCCGACGGCATCCGCCGCGGTCGGGACGCGACTGACCCGCCGGCCGGCCCGAGCGGCCAGCGCGGCGAAGGCGACGGCGTCCACGACGGCGGCGCCGCCGGGGTCGTTGTTGAAGTAGACGTACGTCGGCTCGTCGTCGCCGAACCCGTCGGCCAGCCGCCGCACCCAGGAGGCCAGCGAGGTGCGGCCGTACCGGGGCCAGGGCCGAGCCCGCCCCTCGTGCAGGCGCAGGTAGCCGAAGTCGGTGGTGCGCCAGCGGGGCGCGACGGGCCGGCCGAGCCGGTCGGCCCACACCAGCGCCGCCCGCCGCCGCTCCAGCACGGCCCGGGTGGCGTCGGTCCACCACGACGGGTGGCGCGGCTCCACCGCGACCCGCACGTCGGCGGGAAAGAGCCGCAGCGTGGCGTCCAACGCCGCAGGTTCGGCGGGCAGGTTCGGTGGGAGTTGCAGCAGCACCGGGCCGAGCCGGTCGCCGAGCGCGGTGGCCCGAGCCAGGAACCGGGACACCGGCTCGGCCGGGTCACGCAGCCGCTTGACGTGGGTGAGGTAGCGGCTCATCTTCACCGCCACGCAGAAGTCGTCCGGCGTACGGGCCCGCCACGCGGCGAAGGTGTCCCGCTCCGGCAGCCGGTAGAAGGCGTTGTTCACCTCGACCGTGGCGAACCGGGCGGCGAAGTGCTCCAGCCAGCGGCGCTGCGGCAGCCCGGCCGGGTAGAGGCGGCCCCGCCAGTCGCGGTACTGCCACCCCGAGGTGCCGAGCAGAATCATCCCGGCAGCCCTACCAGAGGTCGAAGTGGAAGACCTCGAAGGCGGTGCCGTAGCGGGCGCCGAGCCGGGCGCCGGCGGGCCGGCCCAGCCCCTCGAGGAACTCCTCGGCGTCGAAGCTGCCGTCGCCCAGCCCGGCCAGGTACGCGTCGTGCGCCCGCAGCGAGGCGACTCCCCGGTCGAAGGTGTCGGTGACGTCCACCCCGTGGGCGGCGAGCGGGGAGGAGGCCGCCCACACCTGGCGCACCCCGCCCCACGGCTCGACGCCGTCGGCGAGCTGCTCGGGGAAGATCCAGCGGTTGCCGGCGTCGCGGACGGCGTCCAGCACCGCCCGACCGGTGGCGATGTGGTCGGCCTGGTTCAGCGCATACGCCCCGTCCCAGGTGTCGCGGAAGTTGTTGGTGATGACGATCTCGGGGCGATGCCGGCGCACCACCGCGGCCAGTTCGCGGCGCAGCGGCACGCCGTACTCCAGGATGCCGTCGGGCAGCCCGAGGAACTCCACCGTGTCCACCCCGACCAGCGCGGCGGACGCCCGCTGCTCCTGCTCGCGCACCTGGCGGGCCCGCGTCGGCGGCATCCCGTCGATGCCCGCCTCGCCGCTGGTGACCAGGCAGTAGACGACGTGCTTGCCCTGCGCCGTCCAGCGCGCGACCGCGGCGGCGGCGCCGAACTCCAGGTCGTCGGGGTGCGCCACGATCGCCAGCGCGCGCTGCCACTGCTCGGTCACGGGCTCCAGCGGCCCCGGCCCCTCGGTCATCGCCACCTCCTCGTCGGCCTGACCATCCTGACACCGCCGGTGCCGGCCCGCCGCCCGGCACCGCCCGCGCGGGGTGGACGCCTGCCTCAGCCGTCCGGCCGTACCGCCGGACTGACCGCCCACCCCGGCACGGCGAACCGCCGGTGTGAGCCGAAAAGGACGTCTACGGTGTGGTTAGAGAAGATCGGGCGTGGGGTACCACCCGCTGCACGACGGACCCCGGCGCACGGCGGGGCGGCACATCCGAGGGAGCACCGATGGCACTCAACGACGACGACATGCAGACCACCGGCGGCGGTGGCCTCGAGGGCCCGGCCGACGGCGGCGCGACCCCCGGCCAGCAGGACGGCGGTGCCGACGGCAGTGCCGACCGCGGTGCCGACAAGGGCGCCGACCGGGGTGCCGACAAGGGCGCGGACCGGGGCGCCGACAAGGGCGCGGACCGGGGTGCGGAGGGCCCGGCCGACGGTGGTGCCACCCCCGGCCAGCAGGACGGCGGCGCCGACGGCGGGGCGGAGGGCCCGGCCGACGGCGGTGCCACCCCCGGCCAGCAGGACGGCGGCGCCGACGGCAGCGCCTCCTGACGGATCGCCGTGACCCACATCGTCCCGCCGGGCGGCCACGGCCGCCCGGCGGTTCCGTCCGCACCCACGACCGCGCTGACCCGTTGCGTGTCGGTCGAGCCGGCGAAGTTCGCCGCCGCCCACTGGGGACGCACGCCGCTGCTGTCCCGCGCCGACGAACTGCCCAACCCCGCCGGCTTCGCCGACCTGCTCAGCCCCGCCGACGCCGACGAGCTGCTCAGCCGGCGCGGCCTGCGTACCCCGTTCCTGCGCATCGCCAAGGACGGCCAACTCGTCCCGGCGGCGCGCTTCACCGGCGGCGGCGGTGCCGGGGCCGAGATCGGCGACCAGGTCCTCGACGAGCGGGTCCTGGAGCTGTACGCCGACGGCGCCACCCTGGTGCTGCAGGGCCTGCACCGCACCTGGCCGGCCCTGATCGACTTCGCCCGCGACCTCGGCGTCGCGGTCGGGCAGCCGTTGCAGGTCAACGCCTACCTGACCCCCGCCGGCAACCAGGGCTTCGCCACCCACTACGACACCCACGACGTCTTCGTCCTCCAGGTCGACGGCCGCAAGCACTGGCGGATCCACCCGCCCGTGCTGCCCGACCCGCTGGAGAAGCAGACCTGGGGCGGGCGGGCCGACGAGGTCGCCGCCACCGCCGACGGGCCGCCCGCGCTCGACGTGGTGCTCGGCCCCGGCGACGCGCTCTATCTTCCCCGCGGCTGGCTGCACAGCGCGCAGGCGCAGGAGTCCAGCTCGCTGCACCTGACCGTCGGCGTCCGGGCACTGACCCGGTATGCCCTGGTCGAGGAGCTGCTCGCCCTGGCGGCCGAGGACCAGCGGCTACGCGCCACGCTGCCGTTCGGCACCGACGTGGCCGACCCGGACGCGATCGAGCCGGAGCTGACCGAGACCGTCGAGGCGCTGCGGGACTGGCTGCTGCGGGCCGACCCGGCGGCGGTGGCCGCCCGGCTGCGCCGGCGCGCCTGGCCGGCCGCCCGGCCGGCGCCGATCCGGCCCCTGGCCCAGGCAGCCGCGCTGACGGCGCTGAACCCCGACACCCGGCTCGCCCCGCGCCCCGGCCTGCGCTGGCAGCTCGCCCCGCAGGGCGACCGGGTGGCGCTGCGCCTGTTCGACCGCACCATCACCCTGCCCGCGTCGTGCGCGCCGGCGGTGCGCGCCCTGCTCACCGGCGCGGCCACCCGGGTCGGCGACCTGCCGGGCCTCGACGACGACGCCGACCGGGTCACCCTGGCCCGCCGCCTGCTCCGGGAGGCCGTCGTCGTCCCCGCCTGACGCGCGGGACCGGCACCCGGCGTGCCCGCTGACGCCCACGCCACAGGCGCGGGGTCAGCGGGCGAGGGTCAGCAGCAGGACCGTGGTGAGCAGGCCGGCACCGAGGACCACGGCGACCGGGCGGGGGCCGAGCACCGCGTGCCGGCGGTCGGCCAGGACCTTCGCCGGCACCAGGCCGACCAGCGGGCCCAGCAGGGTCACCACCAGGGCCAGCACGGGCAGCCCGACCGCGAGCTCGCCGCCGTACCGGTCGCCCGCCGCTCGGGCCGCGCCGCCGAGGGCGTACGCGACCACGGCGCCGGCCACGCCGCAGAGCGCCAGCAGCGGGTTCACCGAGCCCGGCAGGTCACCGGGCTGGCGGGTGCGGTTCAGCAGGTCGCGTACGCCGTCCAGCAGCGTCACCGGGTCCGCCGTGGCGCCCGGCGCCGGGGCCGGAGGCCCGCCCGCCCGACGGCCGCCCCCGCCGAGCCGGCCGCGCAGCTGCTGCCACAGGTGGGCGACCTCGGCGTCCACCCGCTCCTGCAGCTCCCGCGCCGCCACCAGCTCCCGCTCGGCGCGCGCGACCTCGGCCTCGGCCTCGGCGACCGCCCGTTCGGCGGCGGCACACTGCTGCGCGTACCAGGTGTGCGCCTCGGTCCGCTGGTCGCGCACCCGCGCTGTCAGCTCGGCCAGCCGCCGCAGCTGCGCCGCGTACGTCTCACTGGTCGCCGGTTCGTTCATCGGGCCGGTCCGTAGGGGATGATCACCTGACCGGTGCGGTGCACCGCCCGGTCGAAGAAGAGCCCACGCCAGGGGCGGGGATACCAGTCCGGGCCGCCGGTGCCCGGATAGAGCGACGAGCCCAGTTCGCCGCCGTGCGCGTCCAGCGCCACCCAGGCGCCGATCTGGTCCGTCCGCGCCGCCGGCCCGCCCAGGTCGGCGCGCATCCGGGCGACACCCCGCCACCAGGCCAGCACGTGCGTACGCCGTTCCGGCCCGTCGTGCAGGATCCGGCGCAGCTCCTCCAGCCCGGTACGCCGGCCGAGCCGCGCCGCCAGCGCCCCGGCCGCCGCGTCGACCGCGAACAGCAGCAGATAGTGCGGGATGCCCGGGGCGCCGAGCCCCTCGGCGGTCTCGGCCATCAGCTCCCCGACGGTCTCCTCGTCGTACCAGGCGGCGTCGTCGGCGAGGTCCTCGTAGAGGGAACGGGCGGCCGGGTCGGCGTCCGGGTCGAGGCAGGCGATGGAGAAGCGGGCCGTACCGGGGCGGTGCTGCCGGGCCAGCGAGCGGGCCGCCGCGTCGAGCACCGCGCACGCCTCGTCCACCCGCGTGCCGAGCACCGCCAGGTTGCGCCCGGGGGCCCGGGGCAGCCGCAGCGCCGCCGAACGGGCCTGCACGTCGATGATCTCGCCGAGCAGCGCGACCGGCGTCCGCGGATGGCCGGCCTCCGGCGCGGTGAGCGCCCGGAAGTCCGGCGCGTCGGCGAGCCGGGGGATCGCGTCGCCGTCGAAGAGCCGGGCCGGGGCGGCGTCCTGCGGGCGCATGCGCCACAGCCGGTGCTGCAACTCGCTCCACGTCTCCCAGTCGCTGGCCGACGGGATACGGGCCACCTGGTTGCCCTCGGCCATGCCCGACTCGGCGTTGACGACCGCGTGGTGACGGGGCAGCGACTGGGCGGCGTCGTTGCGTTCGGCGAGGATCCGCAGCGCCTTGGGCAGCGCGATGCGCAGCGTGAACTGGGCGACCAGGGCCGGCCGCCCCCAGAGCGCCTCGATGCCGCGCACGTCCTGCGAGGCGAGCACCAGGTGGATGCCCTGGGACCGGCCGCGCCGGGCCAGGTCCTCCAGCAGGTCGGCGGCCTCCCGGGCGACGACGTCGCGCCCGGCCAGCAGCATCTGGAACTCGTCGACCACCGCGACGATCCGCGGCCAGTGCCCCGTCGGGTCGACCGCCCGCAGCTCGGCGAGCTTGGTGACCTCGTGCTTCTTCGCGGCGTCGGCCCGCCGGCGCAGCTCCTCGGCGAGGAAACGCAGCAGCGCCAGGCCGAACTCCCGGTCGGTGTTGACGTTGATCCCGACGAGCCGCATGTGCGGCAGCCAGCTCGGGTCGCGCCGGCCCTGGGCGAACCGGGCGAAGGAGACCCCCTCCTTGAAGTCCAGCAGGTAGAACTCCAATTCGGCGGGAGAGTAGCGGGCCGCCAACGCGCCGATCCAGGCGAAGATCAGGTTCGTCTTGCCGGTGCCGGACGGGCCGCCGATCAGCGCGTGCGGCGGGTAGTCGCCCAGGGTGAGCAGGACCGGCCGGCCGTGCGGCCCCTCGCCGATCGGGGCGGTCAGCCCGGTCGCCGAATCCTCCCGCCACATCTGCTCCGGGGGCGGGAGCAGGTCGGTGAACGGGGTCGGGGCGGGGCCGGCGTTCACCCGCGCCGCCACGTCCCGGCAGGTCTCGGTGACCAGGGCCGCGGGCGGCGGCGGGTCCAACCTGACCGGCAGCCCGCCGATCCGTGCGCCGTCGGGGTCGACCGTCACCCGGGTCACCGTGGGGTCGTCGGGCAGCGACACGCCCCGGACCACCAGGTGCACCCCGCAGGCCGCCCCGGTACGCACCACCCGGTCCAGCTGGCCGCGCTCGTGCCGGGACAACTCGTCCCCGCCGAGCAGCACCGCCACCCGCCACGGCTCCGGCCGGCGGCCGGTCGCGGCGGCCAGCTCGCGCAGCGAGCCGTGCTCCCCGGCCAGCACCGTCTCGTTGATCCGGCGGATCTGCTCCACCAGGTCGTCGAGCAGGCGGGCCAGCCCGCCCGGACCGACGAAGGTGAGCAACCCGGCGGTGCCGAGCGGGGCGAAGCCGGCCAGGCCACCGCCCAGGTGCTCCGGGTCGTAGCCGATCAGCCGGACGGCGCCCGGGTCGGCCCGGCCGACGGCGCGCAGCAGCAGCGCCGACACCACCGCCTCGCCGCCGTCCCGGTCGTCCCCGGTCAGCTCCACGTGGCCGGCGTCCAGCAGCGGCACCAGCGCCGGCACCGGTTCCGCGCCCGGGATGCGGACCGTGCCGATCCGCAACGCGCCGGGCGGCTCCGCCCGCCGCGCCGCGGTGGGGCGCCACCGCGCCCAGTCGGCGGACGCGGCGCCCGGGGCCTCCCGGCGCGCGGCGTCCGCCGCGCGCCGGGCCAGCTCGGCGATCCGCGCCGCGTGCCGGTCGTCGATGTCGGCCAGCCGGCGGTCCCGCTGCGCGCCCACCCGCTCCGGCACGACCGCCGCGGCCCGCCGCACCTTCGCCAGCCGCTCCCGGGCCGTGGTCAGCTCGGCCTGCGCCGTCGACAGCCGGGTCCGGGTCGCGCCGAGGGCCTCACCGAGCATGCCCCGGACCCGGGTGACCAGCTGCGCCCGCCGGTCAGCCATCGACGCCCCGCGACCGCGGCTGCCCGGCCCCGCCGGCGGGCCGACCCGTCGGCGGGCTCGACCAGGCGCGACCGGCGCCCGCCGCGCCCCGGCCGGCCGCCGGCCCGCCGGGTGTCCCCGCTGCGCCCGGTGCCGGCGGGTCGCCAGGGGCCCCCCGGCCGCCGCCCGCCGGTCCGTTCCGCCAGGCGGCGGCCCGGTCCCGTACCGCAGCGGTTTGCTCCTGCGCCGAGGCCGCCCGGTCGGACGCCGCAGCGGCCCGCGTCCGGGCGTCGGCCACCCGGTCCCGCGCGTCGGCGGCGCGCCGCTCCCACTCGGCGTCGGCGGCCCGGTCGCGCGCGGCGTCGGCCCGGCGGTCCCGCTCGGCGGCGGCCCGCCGCTCCCGGGCGGCCTCGGCCTGCCGGTCCCGCTCGTCCTCGGCCGGCAGGTCCCGGCCGAGCCGGGCCAGCAGCACGCCGGCCAGCACCCCGGCGGTGACCGCGGGGTCGGCCGCGTGCGGCTGCTCCGCCTCGCCGCGTCGCGGCGGCGGCATCCGGCAGACCCGGGCCAGGAGGGTGTCCAGCACCGGCGCGGGCAGCCCGGGCAGCAGGTCCCGGACCCGGCCGTCCAGCTCACGGTGCAGTCGCCCCAGGTCGTCGGCGCGCGGCGGGTGCCCCAGCAGCTCCCCGGCCAGGTCGCGCAGCAGCGGCGGCGCCAGCGCGGCCAGGCCGAGGCCGACGTCGGCGTGCGCGCGGCGCAGCTCGCGGTGCAGCCGGTCCCGGTCGCCGGCCCGGACCCCGCCCACCACCCGGCGCAACAGCTCCCGGGCGTCACCGACCCGCTCGTCGGGCTCGTCCGGCGGCCCCTCGCGGCCGCCGGTCAGCTCGGCCACCCGCACCGACCACCAGCGGCGCAGCTTCACCTCGCCGGGCGGCTCGGGCGCCGGGGCGACCGGGGCCGCCTCGCGCGGCGCGTCGTGTGCCGGCCGGCGTCGCTGCCGCTCCGGCCCGGGCGCCGGCGCGCCGTCGGGGCCCAGCCCGATCGCCGCCAGGTACGCCGACAACTGCTCCTGCGCGACGCGCAGCGCGTAGCCGGCGGTCTCGGCGTGCTCGGTGGCGGCGGACAACTCCGGCACACCCATCGGGTCGGCCGACTCCTGGCGCACCCAGCGCAGCCGCTCGGCGGCCAGCCCGAACTTCTCCAACGCCAGGGCGAGCTGGGCGAGCGGCAGGTCCTCGGCGGCGGCGCGGACCTGCGCGCCGACGTCCTCGACGATGGACACGACCCGGCCTCAGAGCGTCGCGACGTAGAGCTGCGCCTGCTCGACCGCGACGAGTGTCGCGGCGAGGCACTCCTCCAGCTCCTGGCTGGCCTGGGTCAGCGAGGACTGGGCCGCCTCGACCGTCTCGTGGCCGCTGCCCTCCAGCGCGCCGGCCAGTGTCTGCTGCGCCTCGGCCAGCTTCTCGCCGGCCGCCTGCACGGCACTCTGGCCGTCGCCGATCTGTTGGAGCGCAACATCGATGGCTGCCTTGAGCTCGGCGACGCTCGCCACGGCGAAACCTCCTGGGGGCGGGGAGGCCTCCATTAGAGCCTATCGGTTGCGGCGGGAGAACATCCGCCCTGTCAGTGTTCCTGCCCCGCTGACCGGTTGTCGACCGGAAGCGCCGCGAGTCCGGTTAACGGGACTGGTCGGAGGGCTCGGTCCGGTCCCGCAACCAGCGCGGGCCGTACACTTCGGCGCCCAGTGCCGCGACCCGTTCCCGCAGCTCACGGTCTGCGGTGACGACCAGCCGCCGGCGCTCCGGCGCGCCGGCGACCAGCTCGACCGCGGCGTCGTCCCCGGACCCCGCCGCGGCGACCACGCGGACCCCGGCCGCGCTCGGCACGTTCCGCGCCCGGCCCTCCACCACCAGCACCACCTCCACCGGGGCCGGCAGCTCCGGGGGCAGCCCGTCGTCGGCCACCCGGACCAGCGAGTCGCGCAGCCGGGCGGTGGCGCCCGCGCGGTCCCGCCACCAGCCGTCCGGGCGGGAACCCACCACGTTGGCGGCGTCCACGATCAGCAGCGGCGTCGGCTCCATGCCGCCAGCCTGCCACTCCGCCCCCGTCGCCACGTCGCCGGCGGCAGGTGTGCGGACCGGGGCCCTTCCCTCCGCGTACGCCCCGCCGGCGGCGGCGTGCCGGGCGTACGCGGGTTGCCTCGGCCGGCGGCGGCGTTTGTCGGGCCGGCCGCCGGGTAGCCCCTGGCGACCGTGCCGCGCCCGAGCAGCGGAGGAAGACATGATGGGACCCGGTGACTTCGGCTCCGACCCGTGGGACGAGTTCCTGGCCCGGTACTTCGGCCGGGGCGAGGGTGGGCGCCGACCCGCGCACCGGGTCGACATCACCCGGCTGATGACCGCCGACGCCCGGGAGATGCTGGCCGACGCGGCCCGGCGGGCCGCCCAGCGGCAGAGCACCGACCTGGACACCGACCACCTGCTGTGGGCGGCGCTGCAACGCGAGCCGCTGCGCGACCTGGTCCGCCGCGCCGGCGCCGACCCGGACACCCTGCTCAACGCGCTCGGCGGGCGCGGCGACGGCGCGCCCCGGGGCGAGGTGCCGCCGAACCTGTCGCTGACGCCGGCGGCGAAGCGGGCGCTGCTCGACGCCCACCAGTTGTCCCGGGCGATGGGCGCGAACTACATCGGCCCCGAGCACATCCTGATGGCGCTGCCGCTGAACCCGGAGTCGCCCGCGGGCCGGATGCTCGCCGCCGGCCGGATCCAGCCCGAGTCCCTGCAGGCGGCCAGCGCCGAGCGGGGGCCGATGGCCGGTCCGAAGCCGGACCGTGGCACCCCCACCCTGGACCAGTACGGCCAGGACCTCACCGACCTGGCCCGCAACGACCAGATCGACCCGGTGATCGGCCGGGCCGACGAGATCGAGCAGGCCGTCGAGATCCTGTCCCGGCGTACGAAGAACAACCCGGTGCTGATCGGCGAGGCGGGCGTCGGCAAGACCGCGATCGTGGAGGGCCTCGCCGAGCGGATCTGCGACGGCGACGTGCCGCAGACGCTGCTCGGCAAGCGGGTCGTCCAGCTCGACCTCGCCGGCCTGGTCGCCGGCACCCGCTACCGGGGCGACTTCGAGGAGCGGCTGAAGAAGGTGATCGACGAGATCCGCGCGCACCGCGAGGAGCTGATCGTCTTCCTGGACGAGATCCACACCCTGGTCGGCGCGGGTGGGGCGGGCAGCGAGGGCGGCATGGACGCCTCCAACATGCTCAAGCCCGCGCTGGCCCGGGGCGAGCTGCGGGTGATCGGCGCGACCACCCTGGACGAGTACCGCAAGAGCATCGAGAAGGACGCCGCGCTGGCCCGCCGGTTCCAGCCGGTGTTCGTGCCGGAGCCCAGCGTGGAGGACACCGTGGCGATCCTGCGCGGCCTGCGGGACCGCTACGAGGCGCACCACCAGGTGCGGTTCACCGACGAGGCGCTGGTCGCCGCGGCCGAGCTGTCCGACCGGTACATCACCGACCGGTACCTGCCGGACAAGGCGATCGACCTGATCGACCAGGCCGGCGCCCGGGTCCGGCTGCGCACCCGCACCCCGGCCTCCGACGTGCGCGAGCTGGAGACACAGCTCGACGACGTACGCCGGGACAAGGAGCAGGCCGTCGCCGACGAGCAGTACGAGAAGGCGTCCACCCTGCGCGACCGGCTCGCCGAGCTGGAGGAGCAGATCCGCCGCGCCCGGGGCGACGAGGGCACCACCTCGCAGGTGCCGGCGGTGGGGCCGCAGGAGATCGCCGAGGTGGTCTCCCGGGCCACCGGCATCCCGGCCAGCCAGCTCACCGAGGAGGAACGCGACCGGCTGCTGCGCCTGGAGGGCTATTTGCACGAGAAGGTGGTCGGCCAGGACGACGCGGTCACCGCGGTCGCCGAGGCGGTCCGCCGCTCGCGGACGGGGCTGGCCGACCCGGAACGGCCGATGGGCAGCTTCCTGTTCCTCGGGCCGACCGGCGTCGGCAAGACGGAACTGGCCCGGGCCCTCGCGGAGGCGCTCTTCGGCGAGTCCGACCGGATGGTCCGGGTGGACATGAGCGAGTTCCAGGAGCGGCACACGGTGAGCCGCCTCGTCGGCGCCCCACCCGGGTACGTCGGCTACGAGGAGGCCGGCCAGCTCACCGAGGCGGTGCGCCGCCGCCCGTACGCGGTGGTGCTGCTCGACGAGATCGAGAAGGCCCACCCGGACGTGTTCAACATCCTGCTCCAGGTGCTCGACGACGGCCGGCTCACCGACAGCCAGGGACGTACGGTCAACTTCAAGAACACCGTGCTGATCATGACGAGCAACCTCGGCTCGGAGCTGATCACCGGCACCCAGCGCGCGGTCGGGTTCGGCACCGGCGCGCCGGGCACCGACGCCGAGCGCGAGGAGCTGCGCGAGCGGCTGATGCGCCGGCTCCAGGAGAACTTCCGGCCGGAGTTCCTCAACCGCATCGACGAGGTGATCATCTTCCGCCGGCTGGAGGCCGAGCAGCTGCGCCAGATCACCGAGCTGATGCTGGAGGAGACCCGCCGCCGACTGCACGCCCAGGACATCGGGGTCGACTTCACCACCGCCGGCATCGACTGGCTCGCCGAGCACGGCTACCAGCCGGAGTTCGGCGCGCGGCCGCTGCGCCGGGTCATCCAGCGGGAGGTGGACAACCACCTCTCCCGGATGCTGCTGGAATCGGCCATCTCGCCCGGCCAGAAGGTCGTCGTCGACGCCCGCGACGGCCGACTCGCCTTCGACGTGACCGCCGGCGAGCGCGGATACACCGCGGCCAGCACGTCCCATCCCCGATGACCCGGAGGGCGGACATGACCGAACCCGAGGAGACCCAGGAAGAGACCGACCGCACCGATCCGATCCTGGCGCCGCCGACGGCGAACCCCGCCCGGGTGCAGGTGCCGCCGGAGGGCCTGGGCCAGCAGCAGGGCGACGAGCCGGAGCCGGTGGCGTCCGACCGTCACCGTCGAGAGGAGGGCTGATGGTACGCGAGCAGCGGCTCGATCCCGAGGTGGAGGTGCTCTGGGACGACTTCCACGCCCAGGTGAACGTCCCGTCGGAGAAGCTGCGGCAGTGGCTGCTCACCCGCGGCTCCGGGGAGGAGGCGTTCGGGCCGAACCCGGACCTCGACCTGCCCGCGCTGGGCCGGGAGATCCTCAAGGTGCTCACCAAGCGCAAGGTCGACCTCACCCCGGAGGACATCAAGGTGATGCAGGACGCGATCGACGAGATCGAGAACCTGCTGGAGGCCAAGCCGGACCGCGGCAACGCCGACGACGAGTGGCGGCACTCGCTGCTCGACCTGGGCCACGACGTCCTCGTCGAACGCTGAACCGTCCCCGTCGACACGGGCCGGGGGCGGCCCCGGGAACCCACCCCCGCGCCCCCCGCCCCCCGTGGGCCGCCCCGGACGCGCACACGCCGGCCCCCCGGGAGGGGCCCCCGCGCCCGGCC